>DASYXE010000235.1:0-11007 GCA_035935375.1 Gemmatimonadaceae bacterium
CCGGCGACGCGGACATCCGCGCCCGCGCACTCGTATGCGCCGTGAACGCGACCGAGCCTGTGACCAAAACAGCGGCGACAACCGCGAGACGACCGAACACCGTGCACCTCCATGGCAAGCGATGCGTTGGCCGATGATGCCGGTGCGCGCGCGGCGAAGCAAGCATGCAGGCGTTGGGCGAACGACTGGACAGCGTGCCCATGCATATCGCATCATGTGGCGTGCACACATTCGCATGGCTCGCACGGTCGATCGCGCTCACGATTGCATGGATCGCGCTGGTAGGATGCCCGCATCGCATTGTGGACATTGGGCCGGCGCCCCCTGTGGCCGATCCGTCGAACCCGCTCTGGACGACGCGCGCACCGGCGCGGTTCTTCGTCGACATTTCCACCACGAAGGGTGACTTCGTCATCGAAGCACATCGCGACTGGTCGCCGCACGGAGCAGATCGGTTCTACGGGCTCGTGCGCTCGGGATATTTCGACGACTCGCGCTTCTCGCGCGTTCGGGCCGGATACATCGTGCAATGGGGCATCGCGGGTGATCCAGCCGTCGCGCAGCGGTGGCGCGATCAGCGCATCCCCGATGACAGCGTGCGCCACACGAACACGCGCGGTACGCTCGCGTTCGCGATGACGGGACCCAACACGCGCACCACGCAGCTCTACATCAACCTGCGCGACAATCCACAGCTCGACGCGCAAGGGTTCTCGCCGATCGGCTCCATCGTGCGCGGAATGGACGTGGTCGATCGGTTGAACGCCGAGTACGGAGAAACGGCAGGCGGGGGCATGCGCGCCGGGAAGCAGGGTCCGGTGTTCGAGGGCGGAAACGCGTATCTCGATCGAACCTATCCGCGGCTGGATCACCTCGTTCGCGCCGAGATCGTGCACGGACCATGAGGGCGCCGGCGCCCGACGCGCGGGTCCGCGAGGGACCGAGCGGCGGACGACTCGTGCGGCGGTTGTCGCTGCTCGATTCCATGTCGTTGGTCGTGGGCACGATCGTCGGCACCGGGGTGCTGCTCAAGGCCGCGGTGATGACGCAGCAGTTAGGCAGCCCGTGGGCGGTCCTGGCGGCGTGGCTGGGGGCGGGCGTGCTGACGCTGTTCGGCGCCCTGGCGTACGCGGAGCTGGGCGCGATGATGCCGGAGGCGGGTGGCGAGTACGTATTTTTGCGCGCGGCGTACGGCGATGCCGTCGCGTTCCTGTATGGGTGGGTGCGGTTCACCGCGGGCAGCGGCTCGATGGCCGCGCTCGGCGTCTCGTTCGCGACGTTCCTGTCGCCGCTCGTTCCGTTAGGCGGTTCCTGGGTGCGCGTCGCGGGCACGATTGGCGGCGTGCCGGTGCACTGGTCGTTCGGCGCGCCGCAGGCCGTGGCCATCGTGCCGATTCTCGCGCTCGCCGCGATCAACTGTGCCGGCGTACGCGCCGGCGGACGCGTGCAGGTGGCGCTGACCTCGATCAAGGTGCTGGCGGTGTTAGGCATCGTGGCCGGCGCGCTCGCGGCCGCGCGTGGCGGGAGCTGGACGCACTTCGCGCAGCCGGCGACGGGCGGACGGGTCACCGTGCCGGCATTCGGCGCGGCGCTGGTCGGCGCCGTGTGGGCCTACAGCGGGTGGTCGTACCTGCCCATGGCGGCGGGCGAGATCCGGAATCCCGGGCGCAACGTCCCGCGCGCCCTCATTGGCGGAACATTCATCGTCATCGCGCTCTATCTGGCGATCAACGCCGCGTACTTCTACGCACTCCCAGCCGCCACCGTCGCCTCGGCCAACTCGACGCTGCATCGGGGCGCACCGGCCGTGGCGGCGCTCGCCGTGGGCAGCTTCCTTCCAACGGACGCCACGAAGCTCGCCGCACTCGTGTTCATCATCGCGACGCTCGGCACGCTCAACGGCGGACTGCTCTCCAACTCGCGGGTGTTGTTCGCGATGGCGCGCACGCGGCAATTCTTCCCCGTGTTCGCGCGCATCACGCAGCGATCGCACGTGCCGGGTTGGGCCATCGGCGCGTTCGCCGCGTGGGCATCGGTGCTCGCGACGTCGGGCACCTACGACCAGCTGAGCGATCTCGCGGTGTTTGCGTTCATGATTTTCTTCGCGCTCACGGTGACGGCGGTGTTCCGTCTGCGCGCGACGCAGCCGGACCGCGCGCGTCCGTACCGTGTGACCGGCTATCCGGTGGTGCCCGCGGTGTACGTCGTGGCGACGGTGTGGATGATCGGCAACGCCGTGACCACGGCGCCGGCGCAGGCGATCGCGGCGCTCGTGTTCCTGGTGTTAGGCGTGCCGGTGTACGTCTGGTTCCGCGCGCGCCGCGCGCGGGACGACGCCGCGGCGCCGGGCACGCCGGCGCCCGCGGCGGAGCCATTCCGTCAGGATGTCGGAATCTGATCCTTGTGGGCGCGTGCCCAGGCGTCGAAGGTCTGGAGCGCCGGGTCGAGCGCCTTGGCCTCGCGCAGGTCGCGCGCCGCCATGAACCGATCCTGGAACTCGGCGTCGATCTGGAACATGTTGCCCAGCTCGTCGGCGCCGGGGAAGCCGAGGCTCCGATAGACATCGGGCGGCACGGCCACATAGCGCACGGGTTTGCCTAACGCTTGGCCGAGGGTCGCGGCCATCTGGGCGCCGCTCAGGAATCCGCCGGCGATGCCGAGCCGGCGTCCGATGTACGGCGCCCCGCGCTTGAAGATGCCGTACGCGCACTTCCCGATGTCCTCGGCGGCGATGCCGGCCAGCTTCGCCGTGCCCATCGGCATCCTGAGCTCGAGCACGCCGTCGGAGCCGGGTTTGGGGCCCATCCCGAACTGGATGAAATTCTCCCAGTAGAACGACGTCACGAGGTACGTGACCGGGACGCCCAGCGTCGCGAAATACGCATCGGCTTCGGCTTTGGCGTCGAAGTGCGGGACCTTGTAGTGGCCCATGAGCGTCGGGATGCGCGTGTCGCCTAACGGGACGAACTGGCGGGTGTCCTCGAGCGTCGACCAGATGGCGTGTTGGATGCCGGCGCGCTTCGCCGCCTGCGCCTCCGCGCTCGCCTCGGCCTTCTCGCGTTCCGGCGACATATGCGCCCAGAAGAACGAGACGCAGTAGGCGCCGTAGGCGCCCTTGAACGCGCGCTCGAGGCTCGACCGGTCATCGGCGTTCCCGGTCACCACCTCCGCGCCTAACTTTGCCAGCTCGCGGGCCTTGGGCGAGTCCGGGTTGCGCGTGATGGCGCGGACCGCGAATCCGCCCTCCGGGTCCCTGAGGATGGCGCGCGCGAGACCACCGCCCTGCGCGCCCGTCGCTCCGAGCACCGCGATGATGCGCCTGGGTGTGGCGCGAGCGGCCGGTGCACGGGCCGTGGTCTTGGCCAATGCGCCGCGCTTGGCGGCTGCCGGTGCCTTGCGCTTGGCCGTGGCCGGAGCGCGACGCGACTTCCGCGCCGGCGCTTTGCGCTTGGACTTCGTCGTGGAGGTGCGCCGCTTGGCCGCCGTGGTCTTCCGCTTCCGAGCCGTCTTCTTCGTCGCCCCGCGCTTCTTCCCCGCCATGACGCCCTCCATGTCGACCGTGAATGCAGCCGTCTGCTCCGCACCGGACCTGCGCGGACGATGCACCGTCCGACTGGAACGGTCAACGTGCTGTTCGTTTTCGCACACGCGATGTCGAAAGCGGACACCGGGGCCGCGCACGGGTGGCGTCCTGCCGACCTAAGCCACGTGTTGCCAACAGCTTGCGCGACGATTGAACTGGCATGTGTTTTCCACTGGCGCGCCTTGGTCGGCGGCTCGGCATCCCGTTTCCTTCTCCTGCGCCTCATGACTTCCATCTGGAACGAGATTCGGTACGCGGCGCGGCGCCTCGCGCGCGCGCCCGGCTTCCTGCTCGTGGCGACGTTCACGCTCGCCCTCGCCATCGGCGCGATCACCGCCGTGTTCTCGGTGGTGAACGGCGTGCTGCTCGCGCCGCTTCCGTTCGGCGCGCCCGACCGGGTCATGTCGGTGGCCAGCGTCGGGCGCGACGGCAAGATGACGGCGAGCTCGGCCCTCGACTACCTCGATTTGCGCCACCAGCTCACGTCGTTCGCGTCGTTGGCGGCGTACGACAACGCCGCCGCCAACCTCACCGGCGATGGCGATCCGCAAGAAGTCTCGCTGGCCCGCGTGGGCGCCGACTTCTGGCGCGTGATGGACGTGCGGCCGCAGCTGGGCCGCGGGTTCGCGCCTAACGAAGATCAGCCGCAGGCGCCGGAGGTGGCGATCCTGAGCGACCGCCTCTGGCGCACGCGCTACGACGCCGATCCGCACGTGTTGGGGCACACGATGATGCTCGACGGGACGCCGCGCACGATCATCGGCGTGGCACCGCCGTCGCTCACGTTCCCCGAGAAACCCGACGTCTGGGTCCCGCTGGTGTTCAGTGCGACCGATGATCTGAATCCGGACGCGCGGGGCTCGCACTGGCTGCAGGTCGTCGGCCGCCTCGCGCCCGGCGCCACCGTCCAGCACGCCAATCGCGAGATTGCGACCGTGACGCGGCGTCTCGAGCTGCGGTATCCGGAGTCGAACACCGGGATCAGCGGCGCGGTGAAGCCGCTCCAGGACGAGATGGTCGGCAACGTCCGATCGGCGCTGCTGACGCTCCTGGCCGCGGTCGGGTTCGTGCTGCTCATCGCCTGCGCCAACGTGGCGAATCTGCAGCTGGTGCGGGCCTCGACGCGCGAGACGGAGATCGCCGTGCGCACGGCGCTCGGCGCCGGACGATGGCAGATCGTTAGGCAGCTGCTGGTCGAGAGCGTCCTGCTGTCGCTCGCCGGCGGCGTGCTCGGCGTGCTCCTCGCGCTGTGGGGCGTGGCACTGCTCGTCCGCCTCGGTCCCCGCGACTTGCCGCGGTTGAACGAGGTGCACGTGGACGGCGTCGTGCTCGCGTTCACGGCCGTGGTCTCGCTCGGCACCGGTCTCCTGTTCGGCATTGCGCCGGCGATCGCCGCGGCACGGGGCAGTCTCACGGCGATGCTCAAGGAGAGCGGCCGCGGATCGAGCGGGTCGCGCGCCAGCCAGCGCGCGCGCGGCGGATTGGTCGTGGCGGAGCTGGCCCTGGCGATGTTGTTGTTGGTCGGCGCCGGGCTCCTGGTGCGCAGCTTCTCGCGCCTCATGGCCGTGGATCCGGGCTTTCACCCCGAGCGCGTCCTCACGTTCGGCATCTCGGCGCCGCCCTCCAAGTACGCGAACCGGCACTCGCTCCGGACCCTCACCTCGGACATCCTGCAGCACATGCGGGCGATTCCCGGCGTGAGCTCGGCGGCGATCGTGGCCGGCCTTCCGTTAGGCGGCTTCACGATGCGCACGAGCGTGCACATCGTCGGCACGCCCATGGAGCGGCCCGCGGAGCGCAAGCGCACGTTCATCACCATCGTCAGCCCCGACTACTTCAAAACGATGGGCATCCCGCTCGTCGCCGGACGCGATTTTGCCGAGCACGACCGCAGCGGCGCGCCGATCGTGTCCGTGATCGATGCGACGCTCGCCAAGCGGTATTTCCCCGGGAAGAGTCCCATCGGGCAGCGCATCCAGGTCGGGTGGTCGCAGGACACGGCGTCGGCGCAGGGCGGCGATACGACGACGGTGACGATGGGCGGCGAGATCGTCGGCGTCGTGGGCGACGTCCGGCGCTTCAACCTCGCCACCGCCGCCGAGGCCGAGACGTACATCCCGATCGACCAGCCGACGCTCAACACGTTCTCGGTCGTCGTCCGCACCAGCGGTCCGCCTAACGCAGTGGAGGACCAGATCCGCGGCGCGATGCGCGCCGTCGACCCCGATCTGCCGCTCGATCGCCTGCGCCAACTGCGCGACATCGTGAGCCTGTCGGTCGCACGTCCGCGGTTCTACATGTCGCTCATTGCGTCGTTCGCGATCATCGCGCTCGTGCTGGCGGCCGTCGGGATCTACGGCGTGATCTCCTACACCGTGAGCCAGCGGTCGCGCGAGTTGGGCATCCGCATCGCGCTCGGGGCCTCGGGGGCCAACGTGATGGCCCACGTGCTCCGGCCCGGTCTCGTGCTCGCCGCGTCGGGGGTCATCATTGGCATCGTCGCGTCGCTCGCGCTCACGCGCCTCATGGCGAGTCTGTTGTTCGGCGTCACTCCGGTGGATCCGGTGACGTTCGGCGCCGTGTCCGTGGTGCTGCTGGGCGTCGCGGCGGCAGCGTGCGCCGTGCCGGCGCGCCGAGCGTCGCGGGTCGATCCGCTGGTCGCGATGCGCAGCGAGTGACGTCGGGCGCGCCTCTCCCACGCGCTCCGATCTGCTCATTTGTATAATGAGATATCGGACACCGCCGCCGAATCACACGGGAGAGGCTCGCATGCGTGGCCGCACCTGGTACGCGCTCGCCGTAACTTGCGTCGCCGTCGCCGGCGCCGCCTGCAATTCGGGCGCGCTCTCGCCCAACGGCGTGTGCGGCGGATCAATCTTTCTCGTCATCGCGGGCGGCAAGTCCGCCACCTTTGCCGTTGGCGACAGCGTGAGGCTGGTGGCGCAGCAGGGTGTATTGGGACCGGGCGTCGGCAGCTCGGGATGCCAAATTCAGAACATTCCCGCGGCCAGCGTGTCGTGGACGACGAGCGACAGCGCCGTTGTCGGCATTGCGGCGGACGGGACCGCGCACGGGCTGTCGGCCGGCAACGCGGACGTCACCGCGACGCACGCGGGCATGAGCGCCTCGCTCCCGCTGACGATCGTCCCGTAAGGCTGGCCTTCCCCCGCGTCCGCGCCTATCATCGCGAGCACAGCAGCATCCGGCGCAAGGCTCGACTCCCTCGAGGTGCACGATGACTGGCTCAACGGACCGTTCTGGTGTCGGCTGGGGAATCCTCCCGATCCGTCTCGTGATCGGATTGGTGTTCGCGATGCACGGAGGACAGAAGCTGTTCGTGTTCGGCGCGGGCGGCACCGCGATGGCGATGTCGCACATGGGCATTCCGCTCCCGGTCATCGCGGCCTGGGTCGCGATCCTCGTGGAGTTCATCGGCGGGCTGGCAATTTTCTTCGGCGTGTGGGCACGCTGGCCGGCGTTTCTGCTGGCGATCGAGATGCTGATCGTGATCCTGTTCGTGAAGCTGCACGGCGGCTTCTTCTCGCCGCGCGGTATCGAGCTCGAGCTGACGCTGCTGGCCGGCGCGCTCACGATCGCCCTGTTAGGCACCGGGCCGGCATCGCTGGCATCCGGGGACCGCGCGTCGACGCCCACCGCCGGGTAGCCGAGCCACAGCGGGCACCGAGCCGGACTTCAGGCGACGGGGCGAGACCGGGGTTGCAACCTTTATTTGTCCGGCATTGTCATATAAATCATGACCATGCTCGGTGAGCTCGAACAGGTCGTGTTGCTGGCCGTGCTGCAGGCCGGCGACGAGGCGTACGGCGTCCCCGTCCAAACGGAGATTCGGCGTCGAGCGCGTCGCACGCTCACACTCGGGACCATTTACAAGACCCTCGCGCGACTCGAGGTCAAAGGCTTCGTCGCGTCGCGACTCGGCGAGCCGACCGCCGAGCGCGGCGGACGGGCCAAACGCTACTACACGCTCACGCCGGCGGGACGTCAGGCCGTGCGCGGCAGTCTCGCCGCGCTGCGTCGGATGGCGGCCGGCCTCGATGTGGGGCTCCAAGCGCCATGACACAGTCGCCGCCAACTCCCCCCGCGCGTGCGCTTCGTCTCCTGGAGCGCATCCTTCCGGCCGATGTGCGCGACGCGCTCACCGGCGATCTCATCGAAACGTTCGCGCGGACCGCGGAGACACGCGGGGTGCGTGCGGCGCGGCGGCGCTTCTGGGGAGAGGCGCTGGGTGCGGCCTGGCAGTGCGGCGCGTGGCGGACGGCGCTCCGCAACCGAAACGGCCTAACGCCGGGCGTCGGCCTCACGGACGACCTCCGCTACGCCGTGCGCGTGCTCCGTCGGGCGCCGGCGTTCGCCGCCTTGTGCGTCGTGACGCTCGCGCTCGCGATCGGGCCGACGACCGCGATCGTGAGCGTCGTCGATCCCGTGCTCTTCCGGCCGTTGCCGTACGCCGACCCGTCGCGCCTCGCGTTCATCTGGGAGCGCGACGAGACCGGGCGGCCGGTGACCACGGGCTACAGCACGATCGAGGACATTCGAGCGAACGCGACGGCGCTCGCATCGGTCGCCGCGGTGGGCTCGTGGCAAACCATCCTCTCCGATCCCGCGGACCCCGCGCGCCTCACCGGCTCCCGCGTGTCGTGGAATTATTTTCGCACGCTCGGCGTCGCGCCTGCGTTAGGCAGAGATTTCACGACCGACGACGACCGCCCCGGACACACGCACGTCGTCGTACTGACGCATGGCTTCTGGGCCGGCCGGTATGGATCGAGCCCGCGCGTGATCGGCAGCACCCTGTCGCTCGACGGCAACCCGTACACGGTCATCGGCGTCCTGCCTAAGGGGTACGATGACCTGATCGCGCACGAGGCGGAGGTCTTCAGTCCGCTCGGCTACGTGGTGACACAGCCGTGGGCGTGCCGCACGTGCCGTCACCTGACGGCGGTGGCGCGTGTGCGCGACGACGTGCCGTTCGCGCGGGCGCAGGCACAGCTCAACCAACTCTCGGCGCAGCTCGTGCGGGCGCACCCCACGGACTACCCCGCCATCGGGATGTTTCTCAAGCCCATGCAACAGGACGCGACGAGTGCCTCGCGCCCGGCGCTGCTCGCGATTCTGGGGGCGGCTATTCTGGTGCTCCTCATCGCGCTGGCCAACATCGCCAATTTGCAGCTCGCACGCGGGATGCGCCGCGACGACGAATTCGCGGTGCGCATTGCGTTGGGCGCGCGCCCCGCGCGCCTCACGCAGCAGCTCCTGGCGGAAGGGCTCGTCATCGCCACCGCGGGTGGCGCGTTAGGCATCGCCCTAGGCGCCGCGGTGCTGCCGGTGCTCATCGCACGGCTGCCGCGGACGATCCCGCGGTTGGACGCGGTGCACCTCGACGTTCCGGTGCTGGGATTCGTGGCGCTCATCGTCATCGCGGTGGCCATCGTCACCGGTTTGGTGCCCGCGCGCGGTGCGCGTCGGCGCGCGGTCGACGCCGCCGCGCTGCGCGGCGGCGCGCGCCTCACGGCCAAGGCCGGCACCGCGACGCGGTCCGCGCTCGTCATCGGCGAGATCGCGCTCGCCCTGCTCTTGCTCGTGAGCGCCGGCCTTCTCGCGCGCAGTCTCACCAATCTGCTCGCCGTGGATCCCGGGTTCGATCCGGCCAACGTGATTACGATGCGGGTCGTGTCATCGGGTCCATCGTATCGGACGGACGCCGCGACGCTCGACTACCGGCGGCGCGCCATCGCCGCCGTGCGGGAGATTTCCGGCGTGCTCGATGCGGCGACGAGCACGTCGCTCCCGCTGTCCGGCGATCTCGACCGCTACGGCATCACGGCGCAGGACAAGCCGCTTCCCAATCCGGCGCTGGCGCCGTACGCCACCGGCTATCGCGTGAACGGCGATTTCGTGCGCACCATGCGCATTCGCGTGCTCGCCGGGCGCGACCTGACGCCGCAGGACGCGCGGGACTCGGCGGCGCCCGTGGCGCTCGTGAGCGACGCGTTGGCCCGGTCGATTTGGGGCGGCGAGTCGCCGGTCGGCAAGCTCATCCACGTGCCGAACGCGCGGGCGCAGTGGACGGACGTGGTCGGTGTCGTCGGCGACGTGCGCCACGCGTCGCTCGACGCCGACGACGGGCGTGCGCTCTACCTGCCGGAGGCGGCGTGGGGTTGGGCGAACGACGAGGCGGCGCTGGTGGTCCGCACGCACGCGAATGCGCCGGCGCTGGTGCGCGCCGTGCACGCGGCCGTCGCATCGATCGACCCATCGCAGCCGGTGACGGACCTGCGCACCATGGATGCGGTGGTCTCGCGGTCGACGGCGCAGCGCCAGCTTGCCCTCGCGCTGTTCGGCTCGTTTGCGCTGCTGGCGATGGCGCTCGCCGCGGCGGGGATCTACGGCGTGCTCGCCGGCAGCGTGGCTGCCCGGACGCGGGAGATCGGGTTGCGCGGTGCGTTAGGCGCGACCCCGGGCGATATGCTCCTGCTCGTGGTGGGCCACGGGCTGCGGCTCGCGGGTATCGGCGTGGCGATCGGGCTCGCGGGCGCGTTGGCATCGACCCGTCTGCTGCGAGCCCTCCTGTTCGGCGTCGGCCCGACCGACCCATGGATGCTGGGCGGCGCGGCAGCGGGATTGTTCGTGATCGCGGCGGTGGCGTGCGCCGTGCCGGCGTGGCGTGCGGTGCGGGTGGATCCGGTCACCGCGTTACGGGAGTAGGCATGACAGCGGCGACTTAGCGCGGCTCCAAGCCGATGCGATCCCATCGTACCTCGACCGACGGCGGCGGCGCCGTCATTGCCGGCCGGGCAGCTCCGATTCGGCGGCGATGCAGAGGCCGAGGTCGCGCAGCAAGCCGTCCTCGAGCCCATACACCCACCCGTGCACGGACACGGATTGCCCGCGCGCCCAGGCGTCGCGCACGACGGTCGTTTGCGCGGCATTCGCAACCTGCTCCACCACGTTGAGCTCGCACAGCCGGCGGCGCCGAGCGTCATCGTTAGGCAGGGCATCCAGCTCGCGGGTGTGCTTCCACCGCACGTCCTGCACGTGCCGGAGCCAGTTGTCCACCACGCCGAGCTTGTCGTCGCGCATCGCGGCCGCCACGCCGCCGCAGCCGTAGTGTCCGCATACGATGATGTGTTGGACGCGCAGGTACTCCACCGCGAACTGCATCACCGACAGGCAATTGAGGTCCGAGTGCACCACCACGTTGGCGATGTTGCGGTGCACGAACATCTCGCCCGGCGGCAGCCCGACGATCTGGTTCGCGGGCACGCGGCTGTCGGAGCAGCCGATCCACAGGTATTGCGGCGCCTGCTGGCCGGACAGACGCGTAAAGAACGCGGGGTCCTCCCGCGTCATGTGTGCGGCCCAGGCTCGGTTGTTGTCGAAGAGATGGCTCAGACTGCGCATGA
>DASYXE010000236.1:0-3032 GCA_035935375.1 Gemmatimonadaceae bacterium
ACTCGAGTAGACGAGCGACACCGAACGGGGTACGTCCAAGCTCGTATACGCGGGGGTCGTGTACCCCGCCGTCACGTTAAAGCAATTCCCCGCGCAGAGCGCCGTGCTCCGGTTATACCCATTGTGCGGCAGCGTCGACACCGTTGGAGCGAGCGGCATCGGGATGTTCACATTGACCGTGCCCGTATCGCCGCCCACGCCATGCGTGGGGATCGCGCTCAGCGTCACCGTCCCCGAGGTGCCCTCGCCGCTGGTTGTCACGCTCACGTTCGCCGTGCCGGTGCCGGAGGCCGCAAGCGCCATGGGTGTCGACGTGAGCAGCGTACACGTGAAGCCCGCGCTGCAGGTCTTGGTCAAGTTCACGGTGTCGGCGACGTTGCCTAGATTCTTGACCGAGAAGCTCTGTGTGTACGTGGTATCGGGCGTCCTCGCGATCGTCGTGTCCTTAGGCGTCACTTGCACCGGATTCACCGTAATCGTGTCACTTGCCTCGAGATCGACGTTGCCCGATGCATCAATGAGGATCACCCCCGTACCGCCCGCTGCACCCGCCGTAAAGCTCAGCGTTACGCTCTTCGAGCGACCCGCCTTGACGGTGTCCGTCATCGGCGTGACGGAGCACGACGACACCACGCCCGGCTTCGTGCACGTCACCACCATGATGTCGTCGAAGCTCGAATTGTTCTGCAGACTGAACGCCTTCGACCCGGTGCCGTGCACATACACCGTGGCCGACGCCGTACACGGGCTAATCGACTCGAACGTCGTCGAGCAGAGGTTGAACGTGCGCGTCCGCGATGGGACAGCGTGCCGCTGGTCACTCATCGCGCGATCGCGCGCGGCGAAAGGCGCAGCACCGACGTTCACGACGCGCCACGCCAACACTCCCGTGAGCGGCAACCCAACGAGTAGCGTCAGACCGAGTCGGCGAAAGGCACGCATGGCACCGCTCCAGAGTGAGAGAGACGCCACTCTAGAGGCACGCGCCATGCCGCTGACATGTTATGCCTGACTCATTGTCTAACGGGCACTTGCGAGACCGCCTCGAGCCCGGCAGCCTGAGATTCTCACGAGATTCTCAAGAATTCTTGAGAATCCCGTGCTCAGGCGAGCTCGGCAGTCAGCACTGTTTGCTCTTCGCCAGTCGTGCTTTCGTTAGGACTATTGGTGGGCGCGGATCCGGATGCCCACGTGACCGCCGCCCGCGCCCACCGTCCTGGCGCCGCGGGAGGTCCCGGTGAGGTAACCACCGCAACGCCACCTGTTCCACTCGGGTCATTTCTAAATGCGCCGCTCTCACCTCACGCGTTCGCGTTCCACCGCGCAATCAGCAATCCGAGTTTATCCGTCTGATTGTCCGCGTATGGTCGCGGAAAAAGGTGCGAGGAAGCACCCAAAGCG
The DNA here is from genome assembly GCA_035935375.1 of Gemmatimonadaceae bacterium. GTDB lineage: Bacteria > Gemmatimonadota > Gemmatimonadetes > Gemmatimonadales > Gemmatimonadaceae > JADGGM01. The sequence goes on from DASYXE010000236.1 coordinate 1,402, forward strand.
CGCTCGCGTCGGGTTGTGTAGTCAGACTTGATTAGAACTAGTGCGCGCCTGACCGCCATGCGCTCACCACCACGTGCCACGAGCGTTAGATTCTGCGGCATGCGGATCTATACGCGCACCGGAGACACAGGCGAAACAGGGCTGTTCGGCGGCGGACGCGTCCCGAAAGACGACCCGCGCGTCGAAGCGTACGGCGAAGTCGACGAGCTCAACGCCATCATCGGATTGGCGCGCAGCATCGAGATGATGCCGCGCATCGATGAAGTCTTGGCACCCATCCAACGCGATCTGTTCAGTCTCGGTGCGCTGCTCGCGACGCCGCATCCGGAAAAAGTTCGGGAGCAACTCGAGAAGGCGCGCATCGACGACGCGCGCATTGCGAATCTCGAGCGCGCCATCGACGACGGCGAAGCCGAGCTCACGCCGCTCACGGCCTTCATACTTCCCGGCGGTACGCCAAAGTCGGCGGCGCTGCACGTAGCGCGAACGGTGTGTCGCCGTGCCGAGCGCCGCGTGATCGCGCTCGGCCGCGACGTCGAGCTGCCGCCCATCGTCGTCATCTATCTCAACCGCCTCTCGGATTTGCTGTTCGTGCTCGCCCGCGTCGCCAACCGGCGCGCCGGCGCGGCGGAGGTGACGTGGTAGCACGGCGCGAGCGCGCCCCGACTGCGCTGCGCCTCCTCGACTGCGACATCCTCGTCGAGCCCGGTCTGTTAGGCACCGTCGGCGCGGTGGTGGCGCGCGTCGCCCCCGCACACCGCTACGTGATCATCACCGATGACACCGTCGCGAGCCACTACGGCGCGCGCGTCGTCGATTCGTTCGCCGGTGCCCAGCCGCTCGTGCTCCGCATCCCGCCCGGCGAGTCGCACAAGACGCGCCTCACCTGGGCCAGCCTAACGGACGAAATGCTCGACGCCGGCTGTGGACGCGACACGACCGTCGTCGCACTCGGCGGCGGCGTCGTGGGCGATCTCGCCGGGTTCGTCGCCGCGACGTTCATGCGCGGCATTCCGTTCGTCCAGGTACCGACGACGCTGCTCGCGATGATCGACGCATCCATCGGCGGCAAGACCGGCGTCGATGCGCCCGCGGGCAAGAATCTCGTCGGTGCGTTTCATCAACCATCCGCGGTCATCGCCGATCCACACGCACTCGTCACACTGCCCATCGCGCACCGCCGCGCCGGCGCCGCCGAAGCGATCAAGCACGGCGTCATCACCGATGCCGCGTACTTCGATCGCATGGGCGCGACGCTCCCCGCCCTGCTCCAGGATCCCGCCGGCGACGCGATGCACGAGCTCATCATCGGCAGCATCACGATCAAAGCCGGCATTGTGTTAGGCGATGAGAAGGAGCGCGGCATGCGCAAGATCCTCAACTTCGGCCACACGCTCGGCCACGCGATCGAGACCGCGAGCGACTATCGCCTGCTGCACGGCGAAGCCATCGCCATCGGCATGGTGCTCGAAGCATCGCTCGCCGAAATGATCGGCGTCGCCACGGCCGGGACCGCCGAGCGCGTCCGCGATCTCGTCGCGCGATCCGGTCTCCCGGTTGCGCCGGCGCCCGCACTGTCTCCGGAACGTCTGCTTGCACTCACTCGTACTGATAAGAAAGCGCGAGCCGGC
>DASYXE010000237.1:0-1631 GCA_035935375.1 Gemmatimonadaceae bacterium
CGCACCGCGCGCACGCGCCCGAAAGGAAGCGCCCGCACGTCGAGCAGTAGCGCGCGTCCGCCTCGGGCCGCGGGCCGCACGTCGCGCACGAGCGCCGCGGGGCCCGATACGCCAGAATCATTGCCTCGACTTCGGCATCGCTGACACCCGGCGGCGCCGCGTCCTGCGCCCGCAGCGCGGCGAGCGCGTCGCGCGTGTACTCGGCCTTCAGCGTCGCGTAATCGGAGTCGGAGAGCTTCCCCGTTTCTCGATCGAACTCGACTTCACGCAGCGCGGCGATCGCATCGACGGGTGCATCGGGCGCCGACGGGCGCGGCGCCGTGCGTCCCGGCGCGCGCGGTGCGACGAACAACGGGACGAGCACGAATGCCAGCGCCGCGAGCGCGAGCACCGTTCCGAGCACGAGAGGGATCATGCGTCGTCGCGGCGCACCAGTTGGTCGAGGCGCCGGAGCTCGTCCGAGGTGGCATTCACGGGCAGCTCGGCGACCGGTTCGGGGTCGCTGGCCGGCGCCGGGTGCCGCCAGCGGCGCAACAGCGCGATGACGAGCGCGGTGCCACCGCCTAACGCAACGAACGGCATGAGCCAGCCGGCGAGGTTGAAGCCGCGCTTCTCCGGCTCCATGAGCACGCGTTCGCCGTACACGCCGACGAACGCGTCGATGATCTCCTGTCCCGAGTAGCCGCCTTCGACGAGCGCCATCACGTCGTGATGCATGGGCGGCGACACCTGGCAGCTGAAGTCCGTGGTTCGACAGGTGAACACATCCAGGTTGCAGCCGCACTGGCAATGGATCTTGTGCTCCAACGCATCCCGTTGGGCGTTGCTCATGGACGGCCCGGTGCCGCGCGACGGCAGTCGAACGGGACGGTAGCGCGCCTCATCCATGGGCACGTTGGCGGTGCCGGTGTTCATGCCTTGCATGGCCTGCTGGGCCGGCATCGCGCGCGCGAGCGACGCCGTCGCGACGCCAGCGCCTAACGTGGCCAGAAACTGCCGGCGCGTCGGCATCAGGGCGCCACCTCGGCGCGCGCGTCGGCCCGGCCCGGCGCCAGCGGCGCCATGTACCCGGCCTGCGCCCGCCGGCGCTCCGTCTGCGGCCACATCACGATGAGTCCGCCTAACGCCATGATCATCCCGCCGTACCACACCCACCAGACGAGCGGGTTGAAGGTGATGCGCATCTCGGCCGTGTCTTCGCCGATCACGCCGGCGAGCACCGTGTACACGTCTTCGTGCGGCTTGTCGAGAATGCCGACCTCGGTGGCCGGCTCGAACGTGGGGTTGCCCTGGCTGTCGACGTACTGGCGCTTCTCGCTCTTGATCATGCCCACGAACGTCCCGTTGCGTCGCGCCTCGAGCAGCACCGCCGTCGTGTGGCGATTGAGCTCATCGTAGTCGGACACGCCCTGGCTCACGAATGTCCAGTGATCGCCAAAGCCATCGACGGCCGAGAACGTTTGTCCGGCGCGCAGCGTCACGTCGAATTCCTTCTTGAATGCCAGGCCGGCGAACGCGGCGAACAACACCACCACGCCAATGTGCACGATATAGCCGCCGTATCGCCTGCGGTTGCGCGCGACGAGACGGAACAGCGCCATCGGATAACTCTCGCCGTACATCCGGTGCCG
>DASYXE010000238.1:0-3487 GCA_035935375.1 Gemmatimonadaceae bacterium
GCTGCACCGGTGCGCTGACGTCGCTCTCGTCCACCTGCCCCGCCCAGAACAACGCGTTCTTGCGCACTTCGATCGGGCGCGTGCGCTCGGTCGCCAGGGCCAGCAAATCCGGCGTGACGGTCGTCGAATCCGCGAGCGCGATGGGAGTCACCGCTTCGCGTGCCACCGGCACGTCGGCGCGACGGGCGAGCGACAGGAAATACTGCACCGCATCCCGGTCGCCGACGGCGCCGAGGTCCGTTAGGCCGGCGATCGCGCGGTGGCGCGTGCCGACGAGCGTATGGATGGCCTGCACGGCGCCGTCGTGCACCGTGAGGCGCACGCGGACCGGCCCCGGCTCGCAGTGCCAGTAGTCGCTGTGGTCGCCGGGGTCGTGCCGCGAGCGGAAGTTCAGCGACCCTTCGCCGTCGCCGCACACGCCGGGGCGCGACGCGAACTGGATCTCGACGTCGCCCGATGCCCCGTGCACGCGGTCGGCGATGGTCTGTGCACGGACCGTCGACGGGACCACGGTGGCCAGTACGGCCACCGTGGTGCACGCCGCGCGCGTCACCCGATCAAATGGAGTCATTGGTGATCAGCTCCTCCAGAAGTTTGCGGACGCGCGGATCATCCCTCTGGCCTAACCAGAAGATCGCCTTCTTGCGCAGCTCGATGTTGTGGTCGTGCCGCGCGATGTCGATCAGCTTGTCCGTCGCCTCGCGCTCATCGCGCTGCGACAGCACGAAGATCACCTGCTCCTTGAGCGCCTCATCGGTCATCCGGTCGTACATCGACGACAGATCGGCGATCGGTACGCCACCCTGGCCGGCCCAGAACAACGCCTTCTTGCGGATCTCCACGTCCTGATGCGCATCCTCGGCGATGCCTAACAGCCAGCGGCGGTTGTCCGGATCGTCGCTCTGCGCCATCGACTGGATCACTTGCTCCTGGAGCTCGGTCTTCGTCAGCTTCGGGAAGACGTCGCGCAGATACGTGAAATCCGACGCCTCGCCTCGGTAGTGGCCGAGCGCGAAGATCGCACGCGATTTCACGTCGTCGGAGGTGTTGGGCGCCGTGACGAGATCGCGCAGGATCTTGCCCGCACGGTCTCCGCCGTGCTGCGACAACGCGAAGATCGCCTTGTCCTGCAGATTCTCATCCTTGGTGGACATCAATATCGAATCGAGCAGCGACACCGACCGCTCTCCCGACACCTGTCCCAGCCAGAACACGGCCGATTCGCGGACGTCGCTCGATGGGTCATCGCGCGCGACGCTCAACAGGATGTCGGCGCTCTCGGAGTCTTCCTTCTGTGCGACGATGAACACCGCCTTTTTGCGCAGCGCTTCGGAGCACGCGTCGCGGCGCGCCAGCACTTTCCGCAGCACGGGTAGCGCCTCCTGGGCATCCATCTGCATCAGCGCATTGAGCGCGGCCACGCGCATGTCGTCGTCTTCGCTCGGACAGCCTTTCGTTGCGCCGACGGCAGCCTTGACCACGTCCGCTCCGGCTCCCGAGTCACCGCGTCGAGCCAGCTCGCCGTTGATGCGCGTCGTGAGCGCCGCGGCGTCACCGTGCGTCGCGGCCGATGGATACTTGCTCCGCTGCGCGTCGAGCGCGTCGAGCGCCGAGCGCAGGTCGTCGGTTTGGCCGCGGCGGTAGAGGGAAAATGCCTGCCAGTAGAGCGCGTCGCCGGCATAGCGCGAGCTCGGATAGTCGTCCGCGATCTGGCGGAACAGCGTCGCCGCGCGGCGGTAGTCGCCGTCGTTGAGCGCTTTGCGGGCAACACGATAGAGCGAGTCCGCGGAGTCGCCGGGGAACATCGCGGCGGGCGGTTGCGTGGCGAAGGCGTGCGCCGGCGTCGGCGCCACGGCCGCCGCTGCGTTAGGCATCGCGATCATGCCGCGCGGCGCACCCATCACCATGAAGAACGACATCGCCATCAAGAAGGTCGGCATCGAGGTCTCCTCAGGAGCCAGAGGCGAGTGCGGCGCTCCCTGGGGGCGTCGCATCGCGCAGTCGGGTCATCATGTTTTGGCTGCGGACCGCCTGTTCGATGATCTCGAGCTCATCGGACCGCGAATCCGGTTGGGACTTGAGCTGGGCGATCTGGGCCAGCACCACTTCCAGATCGCTCAGCAGTTTGCGCGTGCGCGGATCGCGGGCACGCGGGGAATCGAGCAGGAGCCGGGTCGTCGTGAGCAAGTCGCCGGCCCATGACCCGATCTGCGGGTCGATGTCGCCGTGCGCGGACTCCGTGTTGAACGTCGTGAGCAGCGCCTCGGCGCGGCCGAGGTGGTCGGCGGCGGCTGCGTCGAAGGCGAGCGAGCCGCCGGCGTTAGGCGCCGGCGGCCGGCTGGCCGCAGGGGCGGCCGGCTCCGGCCCATCCGGAGTGCGCGTCGCCACCGGCGGCGCGACCGGCGCCGACGGGCCCGCCGCCACTGTGGTCGGATGCGCGTCTGGCGCTCCGGGTGCACGCTGCATCCGCGTGCCGATGGCGATGCCTAACAGGAGCGTCGCAGCGAGGGCGGACGCGGTGAGCCACCACCGGCGCCGCTGCGTCGGAACGGCCAGCCGGCGCTCCCGGCGCTCGGCCTCGATGCGCGTCCACATCTCCTCGCGCGGCGTGGCCGGCGGCTCGTGGTACGAGTGCGCCGCCCGCTGCAGGAATTCGTCGAACTTGTCGTCGCTCATGCGGTCCATTCTCCGGCAAAATCCGACAGCGCTTCGCGGAGCCTGGCGCGCGCCCGTGAGAGCTGCGCCTTGGACGTCCCCGGCTGAATGCCTAACGCGCTGCCGATTTCCTCGTGCGTGTATCCTTCGACGTCGTGCATCACGAACACCGCGCGGAACCCCGGCGCCAGCGCGTCGATCGCCGCCGCGAGCCGCTGCTTCAAGTCCGGCTCGGCCCGCCTCGCCGTCCACCCGTGCTCACGCGCCTCCTCCAGGTCCGCTTCACGCGTCCGAAACCGCTTCACCTTGCGCAGCCCATTCATCGACACGGACAGCGCGATCGTGTGCAGCCACGTCCCGAAACTCGAGTCGCCCCGGAAGTCGCCTAACCGGGCGAACGCGCGGATGAACGTCTCCTGCGTGAAGTCCTGCGCCAGATCGTCGCTCCCCGCCATCCGATACGCGAGCCGATAGACACGGTCGACGTGCGCGTCGTACAGCGCGCGCTCGGCCGCGGGATCGCCGGCTCGGGCTCTGGTTAGCAGATCCGTTTCGTCCACCGAACCTCGGTTGCAACGTCGTGGGCGAACGCGATCCCACGGAGTGACTTGTCCTTGGGACACGACGTGGGAAGGAAGGGTTGCGTGTGGCACCTCTGGCCCGGGCTTCTTCCCCAGGCGGCGCGCACGGCCGCTTCCCGGCCCTCAGACTTCCTGCATGAGCTCCCGCTCATACGCGCCGAGCACGTCCGCACGGCTCAGCACGCCCACGATCCTGGGGTGCGCCTCACTCATTACTACGGGGATCACGTCGATCGCCCGCGCGTTCATCT
>DASYXE010000239.1:0-3333 GCA_035935375.1 Gemmatimonadaceae bacterium
CTGCGTAGAGCCAATCCATGACGAAGCCCAGCTGCAGACCCGCCGCGAACGGCGACGGCCCCTCTGTGTCGACGGTGCGCACGGTGATGCGGCCGGCGCCGATCGCATCGAGCACGCCGCGCAGCGCCGGCAGGTCGAACGCATCGTCGAGCACTTCGCGGTACGTCTCGACGAGGAGCGGAAACGTCGGGAAGCCGCGGACGGCGTCGAGCAGGTCGAGCGCCCGGAGCCGCTGGAGCCAGAGCGGCATGCGCCGCCGCGCGCCGCCGCGCGCGAGCACCAAGGAGCGGGCCGCGTTCATCCGGAACCGCGCGCCGAACAGCGATGTGTTCCCGATTTCCTCGACCAGCCGCTGCTCGGCGTCGCCTGGCGTCAGGCGGAGAAGCGCCTGCACATCGAGCGCGGCGCCGGTCTCGGGCAGGCGCAGCAAAATGCCGTCGTCGCTCGTCTGCACCTGGCAGTCCGCGGCACCGAGCGCATCGCGCACGCGCTGCGCGAGTGCCATGCCCCACGGCGCGTTCACGCGTCCGCCGAACACCGAGTGAATCACGATGCGCACCGCGCCCATCTCGTCGTGGAAGCGCTCCACGACCACGGTGCGCTCATCGGGCACGACGCCCGTCACCGCGCGCTGCTCCGCCACGTAGTCGCGGAGCTCGGCCGTCGCCGCGAGATCGGTGCCTAACCGCGTCGCCAGGGCCGCCGCCGCGGCGGCGTCGTCGGGCGGTATCGCGGCGAGCTCCCGGCGCAGCGCGCCCACCCGCCGCCCGATCGACGCGGCCCGCGCGGCATACTCGCCGTGCCAGAACGGCATGCGCGCCGGCGCGCCCGGCGCCGGCGTCACGATCACCCGGTCGTGCTCGATCGCCCCGATCCGCCAGGTGGCCGAGCCTAACTGAAACACGTCGCCGACGCGCGACTCGTGGACGAATTCCTCGTCGAGCTCGCCTAACCGGGTGCGGTCGGGCAGTACCGCCGTGTACAGCCCGCGGTCGGGAATCGTGCCGCCCGACACCACGGCGAGCAGCCGGCTCGCGCGCGTGCCGCGGATCTGGCCGGCGACCCGGTCCCACGTCAGCCGCGGCTGCGTGTCGGCCGTCACCTCGGCCGGATACTGGCCGGAGAGCATCGACAGCACTTCCTCGAACGCCGCGCGCGCCAGCTTGTGGTACGGATACGCGCGCCGCACGAGCGCGAACGCATCCGCCGTCGCCCAGTCGTCCACCGCCGCCATCGCCACGAGAATCTGCGCCAGCACGTCGAGCGCGTTCTGCGGCACGCGCGTCGGCTCGACGTCGCCCTCGCGCATGGCCTCCACGATCGCCGCCATTTCGAGCAGGTCGTCGCGGAACGTCGGCACGAACACGCCGCGGCTCGATTCGCCTAACGAGTGGCCCGCGCGTCCCACACGCTGCAGCCCCGCCGACACGCGCTTCGGGCTTTGGAGCTGCAGCACCAGGTCCACTGACCCGATGTCGATGCCGAGCTCCAGCGAGCTCGTCGTCACCAGCGCGCGTAGCTCCCCCGCTTTGAGCGACCGCTCCAAGCCCAACCGGCGCTCGCGCGACAACGATCCGTGATACGGCCGCGCCACCTCCTCGTCCGCAATGGTGTTGATGCGCGCCGCCATGCGCTCCGCCTGGCCGCGGTTGTTGACGAAGATGAGCGTCGTGCGCGCGCCACGGATCTGCGCCAGCGCAAGCTCGGCGACGCGCGGCCAGACGCCGCCCGGCACCAATGTGCCCTCGGGCCCCGGCGACGCGATCGTGAGCGCCATCCGCTTGACCAGCCCGCAGTCGATGATGCGCACGGGCCGAAACGCCGGCGCCTCGCCGTCGGCTCGCGTCGCGCAGCCGCCGAGATAGCGGGCGATTTCGTCTAACGGACGCTGCGTCGCCGAGAGCCCGATGCGCTGGGGCGCCGTCTCGCACAGCGCCTCGAGCCGCTCGAGCGACAACGCCAGGTGCGCGCCGCGCTTCGTCCCGGCGACGGCGTGAATCTCGTCCACGATCACCGCGCGAACCATCGAGAACATCCCGCGACCCTTGAGCGTGGTCAGCATGATGTGCAACGACTCGGGCGTCGTGATCAGGATGTGCGGCGCACGGCGCACCATGCGCGCACGCGCGCCGGCCGGCGTGTCACCCGTGCGAACCGCGACGCGAATCTCCGGGAACGCGTGCCCGCTCTCCTCGAACCGCAGGCGCAGCTCGGTGAGGGGGACCTCGAGGTTGCGGTGGATGTCGTTGCTCAGCGCCTTGAGCGGCGAGATGTACAGGATCTGTACCGCGTTAGGCAGCGGCGACTCGAGCCCGCGCGCGATCAGCCGGTCGATCTCCCACAGGAACGCCGACAGCGTCTTACCCGTACCCGTCGGCGCCAGAATCAGCGTGTGCGCGCCGCTCGCGATCGCCGGCCAGCCCAATCGCTGCGGCTCGCTTGGACTCCCGAACGCGTCGCGAAACCACGCGCGCACGATCGGATGAAAAAGGCGCATGAGCGCGCCGTCGGAGCCGCGGGCCATGCTCAAAGCTATCTCGCCACGTCGTAGGGCAGGGAGGAACGGCCTTGCCACACGGCGCCATCCGCCCCATGCTCCCGCGATGCAAAACGGAACGCGGGAATGACGGCGAACGCGCGTCGGCTCGCGGTGGTGACCGGCATCGGCCGGACGGGACAAACCGGCGAGGTCATCGCGCGCGTGCTCGCCGAGAACGGGATGCGCATCATCGCCGTTGCGCGAAGCGCAGACGAGGGCAAAGCGCGCGTCGATGCCCTGCGCGCCGCCGGACACGAGGCCGAATCGTTCGTGTGCGACCTGTCCGATGAAACGCAGGTCGCGACGCTCGCACGCAACGTGTCCGCCCTCGCTGGCTCACCGCCTCGACTCGACGCCCTCGTCAACATCGCAGGCGGTTTCGGCATGTCGGGACCCGTCGCCGAGAGCACGGCCGACGTATGGAACACGCAGCGCACCATCAATGTCGCAACGGCGTACTTCGCCACACGCGCCTTCCTCCCGCTCCTCAGGCAGGCGCAGGGATCCATCGTCTTCTTCGCATCCGCCGCTGCCCTGCCGGGTGCGAGCGTCGCGCGCATGTGGGCCTATGCCGCCGCGAAAAGCGGTGTCATCGCGCTCATGCGCGCTGTGGCCGAGGAAGAGCGCGCGAGCGGCGTGCGCGCGAACGCGCTCGCGCCGACGGCTATACGCACGGAGGCCAATCTCTCGGCGATGGGCGACAAGACGCGATACGTTGAGCGCGAAGACGTCGCCGCCGCGGTCTGGTGGCTTTGTTCGGATGCCTCACGCGCCGTGAGCGGCCAGGTCATCCG
>DASYXE010000240.1:0-4938 GCA_035935375.1 Gemmatimonadaceae bacterium
TGCCTCGAACTGCTCGGGCGAGCGCACCTCGATGCCGCGGTCGCGCGCGGTGTTCACGATACCGCGCGCGATGGTGTGCTCCGAGTCCATCTCGATCGCGGCCGCGAGGCGCAGTGCTTCGTTAGGCGCGAGTCCACCGATGGTCGTGATGTCGACGACGCCGAATTCACCCTTGGTGAGCGTGCCGGTCTTGTCGAACACCACGCACTGGATGTTACGTGCTTCCTCGAGGCCGCGCCGATCCCGCACCAGAAGGCCGCTCCGGGCGCCGAGCGTCGCCGAGATGGCGATCACGAGGGGAATGGCCAATCCGAGGGCATGCGGACAGGCGATGACGAGCACCGTCACGAGGCGTTCGACGGCGAATGCCGGATCGCCGGGGCGAAGCGCGAGCCACACGCCAAGCGTCACGACACCGGCGCCTAACGCCACGACAGTGAGCGCGAACGCGGCGCGGTCGGCGAGCGCCTGCGCTCGAGACCGCGCGGCCTGCGCCTGCTCGACGAGCCGCATGATGCCCGCCAGCGTGGTACGGTCGCCGGTGCCGGTCACCTGCACGCGAAGAGAGCCGGAGCCGTTCACCGTTCCGGCGATGACCGTGTCGGCCTCGGTCTTGTCGACGGGACGCGATTCCCCGGTGATCATCGACTCGTCGACCGCGCTGGCGCCCGCCCGCACCACGCCATCGGCCGGAATGCCGGCGCCGGGCCTAACGAGTACGAGGTCGCCATTCTCGAGCGCGTCGATCGGCACGTCCTCGGTTGCATCACCGATGACCCGTGTCGCGGTGCCCGGAAGCATGGTGGCCAATTCCTGCAGCGCACCCTGCGCTTGCGAGATCGAGCGCATCTCGATCCAATGGCCCAGGAGCATGATCGTCACGAGCGTCGACAGCTCTTCCCACAGCGGCGTGCCGGGGAAGCCCAAGGTCACGGCAGCGCTGAAGACGAATGACACCGAGATCGCGAGCGCGATGAGCGTCATCATTCCGGGGACGCGATCCTTGATCTCGCTGACTGCCCCCTGGAGGAAGACGCGCCCGCCGTAGAGAAAGACGGCCGTGCCGAAGAGCGGCGGAATCCACGTCGCCCCAGGGAGCATCGGCGCCCGGTAGCCGAATGCGCGCTGAAGCATGTGACCCCAGACGAGCGGCGGTATCGTTAGGGCGAGGGAAATCCAGAACTTGTCGCGAAACATCGCGACGCTGTGGCCGGCATGTCGGTCGTGACCGTGCGCGTGTTCCTGCGCTGTCGCCGGGCTGCCGTGCACCGCGTGGGAATCATGGTGGCCCGGTGCGCGGTGCTCGTCGTGTGAATCGTGAAGCATCGGTCTCCCCTGCCAAATCACCGGAGCAACGGAGATGAGTACTCTCAGAACACTCGCGCTATCAATCGGACTTGGCGTTGCGTCGCCCTTCCCGTCGCCGCGCAGGGCGTTTGCCGACGCGAGCGTCGAGACGGCGTACGAACGCGGCTGGGCAACACTGCAGAACGGAGCGCTCCTCGCGGCGGCCGACGACGCTGGTTGCGACTCGGCCGCACTGTTTCGCATGAAGAAGTGCAACGCCGCTTTGGACTGCGCTGAGCCAAGGCGTGAAGGTTGTCCGGGACGTCCAGGCCGTTGCTGATCTTGCGGATATTCGCGCCTACATCGCCCCCACCTCGCCCACTCACGGACCGGCGCCCTCCCGCTCGCCTAACCGTGCCATCCGCCGCTTCACTTGGGCCACCCGCGGCTGCAAGTCGGCGTCCGCGTTCTTCCACAACTCGACGAACCGCTGATCGTGCGCCAGCGCCCGCGACCGATCGCCCCGCGCCTCGTACAGCTCGCCCAACCGCTCGTGCGCCAGCGCCAGGCCAAGGCCGTCCGTTTGGAGGAGGCGATTCGCGAACCGCGTCGCGATGAACTGCTCGTACGCGGCGATCGCGGAATCCGCCTGGCCGGCAGCGTCGTACGCCCGCGCGAGCTCGAGCGGCAAGCACGGCGCGCACTCGGACGCCGGCATGCCGTCGTACGCGATATCGCCCCGCCGAAACTCCTCGATCGCGCGCCCCGGATGATGCTCGGCCAGGGCGATCTCGCCTAACGCGCTGTGCAGGTCGGCGGCCTCGAGCCGCAGCAGCGCCGTGTCGGTCACCTCGGTTCGGTAGGCGGCCAGGACGGCCTCGGCGCGATCGGGCCGTCCAATACGTGCCCACGCCGTCGCCACAGCCAAGTACGGCCGGTCCTCGAGTGCGATCGTGCGGAGCGGATAACGCGCGAGCGCAGAGTCGATGCGCTCCGCCGCGCCGGCATTCGACTCGCGGTACCACGTAGACGCGGTGACGAGCCAGAGAGACGCCAGGAGCTGGTACCCCCTGTCCGGGTTCGCCAGCGTGAACTGATGCTCGGCCCGTGCGAGCTGCCCTTCGATCAGCGCGAGTCCGGACCCATAGGCGAACGCAGCCTGGCGCGCATACGTGTCGCTCAGCCCGGCGAGTGAATCGATGGCGCGACGAGTCGCGTCCAAATCGCCGCGCGCATAGGCAATCAACGGGCCTTCCGCCAACAGCACCGGACTGCCCGGATGCTTCCGGAGTCCCTCCTCGAACGCCGCTTGCGCCGATTCCGCGGGCCACCGGTCGAGATCGATCGCGATGAGGTCCAGGTAGGTGATGGTTTGCCCGGAGTCGATGCGCAGCTCCCGCACATTCAACGACTCGGCGCGCGCATATTGCCGCATGTCCCGCAGCACGAGGCTCATGTCCAGAAAGGCGGCGTCGCTGTCTTCCTGCAGCGAACGCTGCGTGTAGGCGTCGAGCGCGCGCGGGCGGTCGCGATGGGGGCCGACGTCGTAGTACTGCGACAGTAATCGTGCGCGCTCCAGGTCCGACAGCCGGTCGCGCAACCGGTAGGCATGCTCCAGCGCGGAATCGATCGTTGCCTGCGCCGCGCCGACGTTGAGCGCGCTGATGCCGACATCCGCCCAGCCTAATGCGAAGGTGGAATCGATCGCCACCGCCTGCCGAAACGCCGAGTACGCGCGATCGAGCTCACCGGTCTGGTTCGTGAAGCGCTGGCCCTGGCTGAAGTAGCGGAGCGCCTGGAGCGAGGAGGTCGTCACTCGTTCGAGCGGCGGCGTGGACTGCACGGCGCGCAGCGACTCGCCGATTTTCGTCCGTAAGGCACGCGCGAGTTTGTCGGACGCGTCGATCAGTCCTTTGGGGCCGTTGCCCGTCTCGCGGAACGACGCCAGCTCGGCGCCCGAGTCGGCGGTCACCAGTTGCAGCGTGAGGATATAGCCGCCCGGCACGCCGGTGACGCTGCCATCGACAATGGCCCGCACGCCCTCGCGCTCCGCCACCTCGCGCGCGAGGTCCATGTCCAGCCGCGTCGTGGCCGGTCGCTGCATGCGGCCGAGCGTCGCTGCGACCTCGCCGGGCGGGACGAGCGCGATGAGCTTCGATTCGGCGAGGCCGGCGCGCACGGCGTCGCTGACCACCGGGCCTAACGAGGAGTCGGTGTTGGACGTGGTGAAATCGGCGATCAGCACCGGGGCGCGCGCGCTGAATTTCCCGGCGGCGAGCAGCGATCCCGCCGGACCGATCCCGAGCGCGCGCAACAGCATGAACGCGCCCACCACAGCCGCGAATGCGCCGATGGCCCACATCCCGCCGAGTGCCGTGCGGCGCCACGAGACGTAGGGGCTCGCTTTCACGGCCAGCGTCGCCATCGTTCCGTGAGTTACATGCGGCGATCCGGCCGACGCGGCGCGCGTGATCGTGCGCCGCACCACGCGTTGCGTGTACGCCGTGAAGGCAATCACCGGCGCGCCCAACGCCATGACGATCATGGCGCCGGGGAACACCCACGCCGGGAGTCCGATGACGACGATCGCCGCCCGCGCGACCACCGCGACCACTGCGCACGCCACCGCGTAGGCCGCAAGTGCCTTCCAGAACGCGCGCGGGCCTCCGAGAAGTACGGCGGGCATCGCCGGCCGGCCGGGATCGCTCGTCGGCATGCCGTCGAGCGCGGCCACGATCTCGCCGGCCGATTGCGGTCTGGCTCCGGCATCCTTCTCGAGGCACCGCATGACGAGCGCGCCGAGCGCGGGCGGCACATCGGGCCTGAGCTCGCCTAACGGACGCGGTGCTTCGGTCAGGTGCGCGGCCATCATGCGCTGCGGCGGCCGGTTCGCGAACGGCGGCTGCCCGGCGAGCATCTCGTACGCCATGCAGCCGAACGAATAGAGATCGGCGCGATGGTCGATCGCCGGATCGCCGGCCGCCTGCTCGGGCGAGATGTACGCCGGCGTCCCGATCGCCGTGCCCAACTGCGTGAGCGTGTCGGCATCGCCGCCCGCGCGCGCGGCGGAGATCGCCTTGGCGATGCCGAAGTCGGTGACCATCGCCGTGCCGCCGGAGAGCAGCACGTTGTCGGGTTTGATGTCGCGGTGCACGATGCCTAACGCGTGCGCGTAGGCGAGCGCGCGGGCGACGTCGCGCAGAATGTTCACCGTCTCACCGACGGAGAACGGCCCCTGCTCGTTCAGCCGTGCCCGCAGGCTCTCGCCCGCGATATACGGCATACTATAGTAGGGAGCACCATCCGTTTCGCCCGCCGACAAGACGGGAACGATATTGGCCTGCTGCAGGTTGGCGGCGACGCGGATCTCGCGCTCGAATCGCTCGGCGCTCACGCCGGCCGCGATCTCCGGCGCGAGCACTTTCACCACCACGCGCCGGCCGAGCCGCGTCTCCACGGCGACGAAGACGCGCGACATGCCCCCTCCGCCTAACTCACGCTCGAGCGTGTAGGCGCTGCCCAGACTGGCCTGCAGCTGGTCGCGGAAGGTCATGGTTGGACGCGTGTGGGCCGGCGCCTGCGCCGACTCAATGTACCCGCGCCGCGAGCGGACGCTACGCGGTCAATCGCGCTCGCCTGTGGGCGACGGGC
>DASYXE010000241.1:0-16156 GCA_035935375.1 Gemmatimonadaceae bacterium
GGCGAGCAGCAGGTACGTCTGACGATACGAAAGGCGCGTCACGATCTCACGACTGATGAAACATCGCGCGAAGCGTCCGCACCGTTGCCGGCGTGCGCGGCCCGAAATACAGGAGCTCGGTTTCCGTGATGCGGTAAATGCGCAGTGCTTTCCCCGCCGGAGTCAGCGAGATGCCGGGCATGGCCGCGAATGCCTTGGCGGTCCCGTACCGGTCGAATCCGAGATCCGTCGCCACGATGATGTCGGGCGCGATGCGCGCAATGAGCTCGGGCGTCAATCGCTCCATGCCGCCCACCGAATCCACGGCGTTCACGCCACCCGCCCAACGAATCATGTCGTCCGCCGGACCGCCGCCCTTGACCGCCAGATAGTTGTTCGCGATCTGGCCGAAGTGGATGATCAGCACGCGCGGCTTCGGCTTCCCGATGTCCTGCGACGTGTCTTTCCACACGTCCTGCATCCCCGCCTTCCACTGCGCGAGTACGCTGTCGGCGGCCTGGCGCCGGCCGAACTTGTCGCCTAACCGGATCAACAGTTGCTGCGCGCTGTCGAGCGTGTTGCCCGGTCGCATGATGTCGATCGGAATGCCCACCTTCTTCAACTGATCGAGCACCGCGCTCGGCCCGACGTTGCCGTCGGTGAGGAACAAGGTCGGCTTCATCGAGATGATGCCTTCCGCGCTCAACGCGCGATGATAGCCGACCGTGGGCAGCGTCGTGATCTGCGGCGGATAGATGGACGTGAGATCGACCGCCACCAGGTGTTGCTCGGCGCCGATCGCATACATGAACTCGTTGATTTGCTTCGAGACGCAGACGACGCGATCGGTCCCAGCCGTTTGCGTCGACTTGTCGAGAAATCGCCCGCATCCGGCGACCGCGACCAAAGCGCCGAGCAAAACCCCGACACGGAGCACTGAACGTGCTTCTTCGTAATTTCTCATTGACTGTAAGATCTCTACGCGAGCACGACGCGCAACGCTGGCCGCTGCGTCTCTGATATGCTGCGACGAACACCTCTACACCCCGAGCAACAAACGCTGTCCGTCTGCGAGCGCGGCTTCGAATGCCTTGCTGCCGAGCAGATCGCCGATCGCACGCGGTGGATCCGGATGCGCGACGCGCTCGCCGAGTGGCCGCTCCCACCAGCCCACGTCGTGCCATCGCCCGAGCTTGTGCCCCACGTCGTGAAACACACCAACCGGTCGAAAGCCGAGCGCTTCGTGAAGCCCGACGCTCGCCGGATTGGGCAGCGTGATGCCCGCGTACGCGTTGCAGTATCCGAGCTCGCGGAGCACCACGAACAACGACGTGTAGAGCGCGCGCGCCGCGCCCCTGCGTCTGGCGTCATGATGGACGTATGCCGACACCTCGGCGGACCACTGGTATGCCGGACGCGCGCGATGCGTGCCGGCGTAGGCGTAGCCCATCGCGACACCACCGTCGTCGAACGCGAGCCACGGGAATCGCGCGAGCGCGGCGGCCACCCGGCGCGCCATCTCGGCGCCGTCCGGCGGCTCGATCTCGAACGAGATCGGGCTACCGACCACGGCTGGCCGGTAGATCTCGGCGAACGCGTCGCCGTCTTCGGGGGTAGCGAGTCGAATCAGTGGCATCTACATAGGATGCGCGCGTGTCGAATGGATGGGCAGGCATCCCGTACCTTCCTTGGCTCCCCTTGCGTGGCGATGGGAGAGCGTGCATCGTGAACCCATGACGCCGGGCCGGCGGTTCCGCATCGACACGGGTCCCCACCGGGTGGTCCGCGACGTCGATGACGAGATCGAGTTTCATCTCGCGATGCGCATTGCGAAGCTCGTCGCGGCGGGACTGGACCCCGCCGCGGCGCGCGCCATGGCGATCCGCCAGTTCGGCGACGCCTCGGCCGTCCGCGCCGAGTGCCTAACGATTGACCGGGAACGGGAGCGGGTCATGCGACGTGCCAACCGAATGTCGGACCTGTGGCAGGACGCCACGTACGCGCTCCGCTCGATGCGCCACCACGGGACGGTGGTCGCGGTGATGCTGCTGATCCTCGCGTTAGGCATCGGTGCCAACACGGCGATGTTCACGCTCATCGATGCGCTCGTGCTCCGCCCGCTGCCGGTGGCGCACCCGGAACAGCTCGCGAGCATCGGCAACACGCGAATCCCGAACTCGACATACCAGGGCACGCCGAATCCACAGCTCGCCTCCGTTCCCGTGTACGAGGACATTCGCGACCAGAACACGGTGTTCTCGGGATTGTACGCGACCGGCGGCTCGATGCTGCTCAACATGACGGCGCCCCAACCGGGTGCCGCCGGGGGTCCCGTTGCGTCGGGCGCGACGGGCGCGGACGCCGAGCATCCGTCGGCGCGCTTCGTCTCGGGGAATTTCTTCAAGGTGTTAGGCGTGCACGCGCTGGCCGGCCGCACCTTCGCCGACGACGAGGACAAGCGTCCCGGCGATGACCCGGTGGTGGTGATCGGGTACTCGTACTGGCAGCGGCGCTTCGGTGGTCAACGGTCTGCCGTCGGGTCGACCATCACGCTCAACGACGTGCCGATGACCATCATCGGCGTCGCGCCGCAAGATTTCACCGGCGACATCGTCGGGTCGCGGCCGGACATGTGGCTGCCGCTCATGATGCGACCGGTGCTCGATCCCCACCAGGACCTCCTCACGGACCGCAGCATCAGCTGGCTGCTGCTCATGGGGCGCCTCGCGCCCGGGGTGTCGTTGGACGGCGCGCGCGCGCAGATCACGACCATCTACAAGCGTACGCTCATCGAGCACGCGGGCACGGCTCTGAGCGACGTCCAGCGGGGGATCCAGCATGAGCCGGTCCAGGTGGAATCCGGCGCCCGCGGATTCTCGAACTTACGGAACGCGTTCGCGTCATCGCTCTACACGCTGATGGCCGCGGTGGGATTGGTCTTGCTCATCGTGTGCGCCAACGTGGCCAACCTGATGTTGTCGCGCGCCGCGGCGCGCGGGCGCGAGATGAGCGTTCGCATGGCGTTAGGCGCGGGCCGGTGGCGGCTCGTCCAGCAATTGCTCACCGAGAGTCTCATCCTCGCCCTCATCGGGGGCGCGTTGGGCCTGCTGGTCGCGTACTGGGGCAGCGTCGGGCTGCTCCGGTTGGCGAGCGGCGGACCGCGACCGATCCCGCTCGACGTGCGGCCCGATGGCCGGGTTCTGGCCTTCGTCGCCATCGTCTCGTTAGTCACAGCCGTGCTCTTCGGCCTGGCACCGGCGCTGCGCGCCACGCGCGTGCAGCTCGCGATCGCGCTGCGGTCGCAGGGGCGCAGTCTCGTGGGCGCCGCGGGCTCACGCCTCTTCTCGCCGGGCAAGGTGCTCGTCATCGCGCAGGTCGCGCTGTCCGTCGTGCTGCTGGTCGTCACGGGACTCCTCGTGCGCAGCACGGTCGAGCTCCGGTCGAGAGACGTCGGCATCGCGCGCGACCAGCTGATCCTGGCGAGGGTGGCCCCCGGCCAGGCCGGGTACGCCGATGCGCGCCTCACGGCGTTCATGCGCGACCTCATGCAGCGGGCGTCCCAGGTCCCGGGCGTGGCAGCGGCCAGCCTGTCGGAAAACGGCATCTTGAGCGGCACCGAGTCGGAGGACTTGATACACATCGAGGGCTTCACGGCGAGCGCCGATTCGGACACACTCGTCGCGTACGATGATGTGGGTCCGGGATACTTCGCGACGACCGGTGCGCACCTCCTCCGCGGCCGCGGCATCGAACCGCGCGACAACGAGACCGCCCCGCGGGTGGTCGTCGTCAACCAGACGATGGCCAAGTACTACTATCCGCGCGGCGGCGCCCTCGGACACCACATCACGCTCACCGGCCGGACCTACGAGATCGTGGGCGTCGTCGGCGACATCGAGGAGCAGGATTTGCACGCGCCGCCGATGCGGCGGTTTTACCTCGCGACGCTGCAACTCGGGTGTACGCCCGGCCAGGCGAACTGCACATCGGCGCTGCCGTCCCACTTCAATCTCGAGATGCGCGCGCGGCCCGGCGTCGATCCGGCGCGGCTCGTCGAGCCCATTCGACGCGCGCTCAAAGCCGCCGATCCATCGGTGCCGGTGCTGAGCGTGAAGCCGCTGGATGAGCTCATCGACGCATCGATCGGCACCGATATCCTTGTCGCGCGCGTGGTGAGCGGGTTCGGCATCCTGGCGCTCGTGCTGGCGTCGCTCGGTCTCTACGGCGTAATGGCGTACGCCACGGTTAGGCGGACCGCTGAATTCGGCCTGCGCATGGCCTTGGGCGCGCGAGCGGGCGACATGACGCGCATGGTGCTTCGCGAATCGATGCTGCTCGTCGTGATCGGCGCCCTCGTGGGCATTCCCGCCGCGCTCGCCGCGGCGCCGCTGCTCAAGGGGCGCCTCTGGGGCGTGCATGCGTTCGACGTGTCGTCGATCGTCATCGCGCTCGCCGCGATGGCGCTGACGGCGGCGCTGGCCGCCGTGGTGCCGGCGCTGCGCGCGGCCCGCGTGTCGCCGTTGGAGGCACTGCGCGACAGTTGATCCGGCGCGGCCGCCTCCCCTTGCGTGGCGATGGGAGAGCATGCATCGTGAAGCCATGAGGCAGGACCGACACTTTCGGCTCGATACCGGTCCGCACCGTGTGACCCGCGACGTGGACGAGGAGATCGAGTTCCACCTTGCGATGCGCATCGCGAAGCTCGTCGCGGCGGGGATGGATCCGGTCGCCGCGCGCGCGGAGGCCCTGCGCCAATTCGGCGACACCTCCGCGGTGCGGGCCGAGTGCCTAACGATTGACCGGGAACGGGAGCGAACCATGCGACGGGCGAACCGCATGTCGGATCTGTGGCAGGACGCATCGTACACCTTCCGGACGATGCGCCATCACACGAGCGTCGTCGCGATCATGATCGCGATTCTCGCGTTGGGCATCGGCGCCAACACCGCGATGTTCACGCTCATCGACGCGATCATGCTGCGGCCGCTCAACGTGGCACACCCCGATCAACTCGTGACGATCGGAGATCCGCGGCGCGTCGGGTCGATGTCGCAGGGTACGCCGAACCCGTCGCTCGCGTCGGTTCCGGTGTACGAGGATCTCCGCGATCAGCAACGGGTCTTCTCCGGGCTCTACGCCAACGGGCGGGTGCTGCTGCTCAATGCGACGATCCCGCACCACGGCGCGTCCGCTCCAACGGGCGCGGGCGCGGATGACGAACATCCGTCCGCGCGTTACGTGTCGGGAAATTTCTTCAAAGTGTTAGGCGTGCCGCCGTTCCTCGGCCGCACCTTCGCCGACGACGAAGACAAAACGCCCGGCGACGACCCGGTGGTCGTCGTGAGCTACGCGTATTGGCAAAACCGGTTCGGCGGAGATCGATCGGCCGTTGGCTCGACGATCACGCTCAACGGCACACCGATGACCATCATTGGCGTCGCGCCGAAGGATTTCTGGGGCGATATCGTGGGCTCACGCCCGAACCTCTGGGTGCCGCTCATGATGCAGCCGGTGCTCGACCCGCACGAAGCGGTCTTGAAGGATCGCACCATCAGCTGGCTGCAGCTCATGGGGCGCCTCGAGCCCGGCGTGTCACTCGAGCAGGCGCGCGCGCAGATCACGACGATCTACACGCGCACGCTCATCGATCACGCGGGCAAGGACCTGTCCGGCATCGAGCGCGCCATGAAGAAGCGGCCGATCCTCGTGGAGGCGGGCGCGCGGGGGTTCTCGTACTATCGGGCGTCGCTCGCGTCGTTCCTCTACACGCTCATGGCGGCCGTGGGCCTGGTATTGCTCGTGGTCTGCGCCAACGTGGCCAACCTGATGCTCTCGCGGGCCGCGGCCCGCGGCCGCGAGATGAGCGTCCGGATGGCGTTAGGCGCAGGGCGCGGGCGACTCCTCCAGCAGCTGCTCACCGAGAGCGCGATCATCGCCGTCATCGGCGGTGCGTTGGGCTTGCTGGTCGCCTACTGGGGGAGCCAGACGCTGCTCAAGCTGGCCGGTGGAGGCCCGCGGCCCATTCCGATCGACGTGCGCCCCGACGGCCGCATCCTCGCGTTCACGGCCGCGGTTGCGTTGGTCACCGCGCTGCTGTTCGGCCTCGCTCCGGCGCTCCGCGCGACGCGCATCCAGCTCGCGAGCGCGCTGCGCGCGCAGGGCCGCAACCTCGTCGGCGCCGGCAGCCGCCGCTTCTTTTCGGCCGGCAAGATGCTGGTCGTCGCGCAGGTCGCGCTCTCGCTCTTACTGCTCGTCGCGACCGGTCTCCTCGTTCGCACGACCATTGGGCTGCTGAACGCCGACGTCGGCATCGCGCGCGACCAGCTCGTCATTGCTCGCGTCGAAGCCGGCCGCGCCGGCTACGCCGACGCGCGCTTGGTAGCGCTCATGCGTGATCTCATCCAGCGCACCTCGCAGGTAGCGGGCGTCACGTCCGCGAGCTTGTCCGAGAACGGCATCTTCAGCGGTACCGAATCGGGCACGGGTGTCGAACCCGACGGATTCACCGCCCACGCCGATTCGGATACGATCGTTGCCTACGACGACGTCGGGCCCGGGTACTTCGCCACGACGGGCGCGCATCTGCTCCGCGGTCGCGACATCGAGGCGCGGGACAACGAAACCGCGCCCAAGGTCGCCGTGGTGAACCAGACGATGGCCAACTACTACTATCCGACCGGGGACGCGGTTGGACACCACCTCACCGTCGGCACGAGCTCGCTCGAGATCGTCGGTGTCGTGAGCGACATCCAGGATCACGATGTCCGAGCGCCGCCGACACGGCGGTTCTACATGGCGACCTTTCAGTTAGGCTGCGGACCGGGCGCGGATACGTCGTGTGTCTCGGGGTACCCGGCGCAGTTCTACCTGGAGATTCGCTCGCGGGCCGGCGTTGATCCGGCGCGCCTGGTCGAGCCGGTGCGCCGGGCAATCACGTCAGCCGATCCCTCGTTGGCCGTGTTGAGCGTCGATCCGCTCACCGACAACATCAGCTCGTCGATCAGCGCCGAGTTGCTGGTGGCGAAGGTGGTGAGCGCGTTCGGCATCCTCGCGCTCGTCCTGGCGTCGCTCGGTCTTTACGGCGTGATGGCCTACGCGACCGTTAGGCGGACGGCGGAATTCGGTCTGCGCATGGCGCTGGGCGCGCAGTCGGCCGAGATGACCCGCATGGTCCTGCGCGAATCGATGCTCCTGGTGATCGCCGGCGCCGTCATCGGCATTCCGGCCGCGCTCGCCGCGGCGCCGCTGCTCAAGACGTTGCTCTACGGCGTCAGTGCGTTCGACCCCTCGTCGATCGCCATCGCCGTCGGCGCGATGGCGCTGACGGCCGCCGTCGCTGCCGCCCTGCCGGCGATCCGCGCGTCCCGCGTGTCGCCCATGGAGGCGCTCCGCGAAGAGTGAGCCGGAGCGCCTCCCCGGTGTTCCGTTAGGCGGCCAGCTGCGACGTGCAGTTGGGACAGCGCTTGGCCGCCAACGGGATGTCCGTCGCGCAGTACGGACACGGCTTCGTCGACGGCGGCGGCGGCGCGGGCGCCTTGTGCAGCTTGCTCACCAGCCGCACCAGCAGAAACACCGCCGCGGCGATGATGATGAACGAAATGAGCGTGTTGATGAATGCGCCGTAGTTGAGCGTCACCGCGCCGGCAGCCTTCGCGTCAGCCAGCGACGCATACGGCGGTGCTGCCTTCGTCCCTTCGTGCAACAGCACGTAGAGGTTGGAGAAATCCACCTTGCCCAGTAAGAGACCGATCGGCGGCATGATGACGTCGTCGACCAGCGACTTCACGATCGCGCCGAACGCGGCGCCAACCACGAAGCCGACCGCCAGATCGATGACGTTGCCTCGCATGAGGAACGTCTTGAAGTCCTTCCACATTGGCCGCCTCCCCGGTGAAGGTCGTAGGGCGCGCTAGCGCTCCCGGTCCCACGTCGCGGACTGCGGGGATATTGAGGCGGAACGAACCGTATCGCCAGACCGGACAGCCGACTTGGTACGAACTCGGCCCCGCGCGATGAAGTAGGAGCCAATGACGAGCGCGGCAGCCACGAGCTGCGCGGCCAGCGACTCGACGGTGGGAAAGACCGAGAACCAGAGTCCCATCCAATCGGGGATACGGTCCTCGAGCCAGGAGATATTGGTGGTCGAGATCCAGTGCGCGAGCTGCATCTCCTGCACCTGCTCGCCAACCATCACCAGCAGCACCAAGCCGAGGAGCGTGCCCGTGAGCACGAGCATCTTCTTGTAGGGCAGGCGCCGATGCGCGACGAACGTGAGTAGCGCCACGAGCACGGTCGCTGCCGCGCCGATGAGTACGCCCTCGAGCACGATCGTGCCGCCCATCTGCAGCCGGTAGCTCTGCAGGAAGAGCACGACCTCGAATCCCTCGCGATAGAGTGAGGTGAAGCCGAGGAGCCCGAGGCCCCACAACAAGCTGCTGCGCGTAGACGCGCCCTCCGCGCTGTCAATCAGTTTGCGCTTCTTGCGCGTGTGGAGCGAAATCCAGCCGGTCCAGTAGACCTTGTGGAAGAACCAGTTCATGACCACGAGCAAGACCACGATCGCAAGGAGGCCGGTGGCGACCTGAATGTCGAGGGCGGGCAGGCTCGTTGTGAGGTCGTCGACGATCGCGATGACGATGCTCCACGTGAGCAGCGTGGCGACGAGTCCCGCGCCGACACCAGCTGCTATCGGGCGCCGGTAGGTTCGCTGGGCGTCCACCATGCTGGCCGTGATCGCCGACAGGACGAGGATGGACTCGAGTCCCTCACGAAAGACCAGTACGCCGATATCGAGTACCGCGACTGCAGCTGTGGCGTGCCCAGCGGTAGGGTTCGGGACGCCGCCACTCGTCAGGCCCTGCCAGACCAGGAGGGCAAGCACGAGCACCGCGGCCACCGCAATGCCGATTGGCGCGCCGACGCGTGTGAGGCGATGCGGCGTTCTGGCCGCGGAAACTGTTCGATCCATTTCGAAAGTTCGAGCCGATACGTCCGAATCACAACGTGTCCGGACCTGGCGTCAGAGCGACAACTCCCACGTTTGACCGATCAGATCGTGGCCGAACTCGCTGTGCGGAGCCTCGTGGACGAGTTGGAAGCCTGCAGCCTCGTAAATCCGGCGCGCCGCCACCAGAACGCTGTTGGTCCACAGCGTGAGCGTATGGTAGCCGGTTTGCCGCGAGAAGCGAATGCACTCGTCCACCAATCGCCGGCCTATGCCCAGTCCGCGCGCAGACGGTTCGACGAGCAAGAGCCTGAGCTTGGCGGCGCCTGGACGTTCGGGATGCCGCACGGCCATCACTGATCCCACGTTGTCGCCGTCGCGTTCGGCGATCCAGCACCGTTCGTGCACGGCGTCGAAGTTGGCCACAAAATCGGAGACGATGCGCGCGACGAGCGCCTCGAAGCGTTCGTCCCAGCCGTATTCGTCGGAGTAGAGTACGCCGTGGCGCCACACCATCCATCCGAGGTCGCCGGTGCGGTGCGTGCGGAGCAAGTACGGTGCAGGCCTCGGCGATTCGTCGTCCGACGTGCCGTCATCGAGGATGGCCGTGATGGCGCCCATTGCGGCGACCAGGCGGCGCTGCGATATGTCGCCGAGCGGCTCGAGCAGAGCGGAGATGTCGTCAGAGGCGCGGGCATCGAGGACGGCGTAGCGCGCGCGGCCGCGCGCGGTGAGGCGGATGCGGCTCACGCGGGCGTCGTCAGTGGCACGCTGGCGGGTGACGAGCTGTCGCCGGCTGAGATCGCCGAGGATGCGACTGAGGTACCCGGCGTCGAGGTCGAGGTCGCGGCCAAGATCGGCGGCGCTCATGGCGTCGCGGTGGGCGAGCTCGTAGAGCACGCGGACGGCGGCGAGCGAGAAGTCGCTGCGGAGGTGCGCCTCATCGAGGATGTGGATGCGGCGCGTATAGAATCGATTGAACCGGCGGACGGCGTCGACGGCGTCCGCCGCGTGGCGGGTTGCGGTCGCGGATGGCATGAGGTCTCCCGAGGGCGTACAGATGCCAATGTCAATATTATTGTTGCTTCTGTCAACTATCGGCCCCGCGTGACGGCCCCGGACGCGGCCGGCCCGACCGTGCTCATCACCGGAGCCAACTCCGGGCTGGGCCGCGCCTCCGCCCACGCCCTCGCCGCGCGCGGCGCGAAAGTGATCCTCGCCGCGCGATCCGAAGCCCGCGCCCAGCCGGTGCTCGATGAGATCCGCCGCGCGCATCCGGCGGCGCAACTCGAGCTCCTGCACCTCGACCTCGCCAGCCTCGCCTCGGTACGCCGCGCCGCCGAGCGCGTGCTCGCGTCCGGCCATCGCCTCGACGTGCTGATGAACAACGCCGGCGTCGCCGGCAGCGCGGGCCTAACGGAAGACGGCTTCGAGATCACCATCGGGACCAACTACATCGGGCCCTTCTACCTCACGTCGCTCCTGATGCCGCTCCTGGTCGAGGCGCCCCAGGGCCGCGTCGTAAATGTCGCCAGCGTGGCGCACGAGCGCGTGCAGTCCTTCGATTGGCGATGGCTGGACCGCCGCACCGCCGGCGCCAAGAGCGGGTTCAACATGTACGCGGCATCCAAGCTGATGAACATCCTGCACGCACGTGAGCTCGCGCGGCGCCTCGCGGCGACGCGCGTCACGACCTACGCGGTGCACCCCGGCGGCGTCGCGTCGAACATCTGGCGATCGCTGCCGTGGATCGTGCGGCGCGTGCTGATGCTGTTCTTGATCTCGAACGAGCGGGGCGCGCGCACCCAGGTGTGGTGCGCGACGGCGCCCGAGCTCGCATCGACCTCAGGGCGCTACTACTACGAATGTCGGGAAGTGCGTGGTACAGAGCTGTCGCGCGATGCGGGCCTGGCGACGGAGCTCTACGATCGGACCGAGCGCGCGATTGACGCGCTCGGCCGATAGTGCCTACGGGTGGAGGTTGTCGCGATACAGCGCGGGTAGTTGCTCGCGCAGCGTCTGCACCTTGGGCAGATCGTTGATCACGATGTACGGCTGATCCGGATGGTGGATCGCGTAGTCCTGGTGATACTTCTCCGCCGGGAAGAATCCCTTGGGTAGCGGTACCACCTGCGTCACGATCGGATCGTCGAACTTTTTGTCTTTGCCGAGCTGCGCGATGTACGACTCGGCGATTTGCTTCTGGTCCGGCGTCAAATAGAAAATCGACGAGCGATACTGCGTTCCGACGTCGGGCCCCTGCCGGTTGAGCTCGGTGGGATCGTGCACGGTGAAGAACACCTGGAGCAGCTGCTTGTAGGTGACCACCGACGTATCGAACGTGATGCGCACCGATTCGGCGTGCCCGGTCTGACCGGTTTCCACCTGCTCGTAGGTGGCGGTGTTCTTGTCGCCACCCGCGTAGCCCGCTGTGACGCCGGTGACGCCCTTCACGTGCTCGAACACGAGCTGCATGCCCCAGAAGCATCCGCCGGAGAATACCGCCGTTTCCTGTCCCGCGCCGGCGCGCGGCCCGTGCGCCGTGTTAGGCGCGGCCGCACGCGTCGCGCTCGAGAACATCGGCCGGGCGACGAACGCGAACGCGCCGACGGTGATGCCCAACAGAGACGTCGCGCGAAACAAAGCAGTACGCATTGCTATGATCTCCGGAAACGAGAGTCGGATGAGCACGCTGTACGCGCGCAAGAGAAATCTGACTCCCTTGTCGAACATCGTACACCTCACTAATGAACGAGGTTCGCGTGCGGGAAGTGCCCGCGCCGCGGCGCTCGCACACTGGCCAGGTTCACTCTATCGACAGGTGGTGCCCATGACCCTTCGACATGTGTTCGGCGTATTCGTCGCGTTGTTCATCTTTGGTACGGCTGCGGTCGCCGCGCAGCAATCCGACACGACCAAGAAGAGCATCAAGTTCACCGGAAACGTCGGCTTGGTGAACGCGGCGGGCAATTCCAGTGTGACGACGTTCAATACCGACGAGCGCATCGACTGGGCTTCGGGTGTATGGGGCGCCACGGAGAGCTTCTCCGTCATCTACGGTAAGAACGATTCGGCCACGACGGCCAGCACCTGGAGTGGGTTGCTCCGGGGCGACCGCGCGCTCGGATCGCGGCTGTCGGCGTACGTGTTGGGAAAGTACGATCGCAACACGTTCGCCGGATTCGATCGGCGCTTCGAGGAAGGCCTCGGCTTGGCCGTTCAGGCCCTGAGCACCCCGCGCGATTCGATCACGGCCGAGACCGGTCTCTCGTATACCGAACAGCACAATACGGACAGCACCGAGAACGACTTTCCCGGCGCGCGCGTGGCGGGCACGTACACGCACACCTTCAGCAAGACCGCGTACTTCAAGCAGGGCGTGGAAGTCCTGCCGGATCTCAAAGTCGCGAAGAACCTGCGCTTCAACACCGAGACTGCGTTAGTCGCGTCGCTCTCGGCGAACATCGCGCTCAAGTTTTCGTACGTGGTGCATTTCGACAACCTGCCCGAGCCGGGCTTCAAGAAGAGCGATCGGCTGCTGACCTCCGGCGTGCAGGTGACGTTCTAGTGAGAGCGGACACGTCTGGACAAAGCTGGACACAGTCGGACAAGGCTGGTCCGGTTGTGTGTCCGGCTATGTCCGGCCTTGTCCGCTCTTGGTCGTCGCGCCCGGCGTGAACGTGTTGGCCGGGATCTTCGGATCCGCTTTGATGTCGGAATACTCTTCGCGCTGCATGAGCTTGCCGCCCGAATAGAATTCCACCAGCGCCGAGATCCATCCGCGGCCTAACGGACGGTAGTCGTCGAAGCGCGTGTCGCCCATCTTGGTGGAATCGCGGGGCGACGGTTCGAGGAGTCGCACGAAGAGCAGGCGATCCTTGTCCACCCAGAATTGCTTCGACGTCGTATCACCCTTGGCCGCGCCCACGACGTACACGGGGCGTCCTTCCCACGTGTCTTCGTGCACGGGGCCGAGCGTGAAGCCTTCCTGCTTGAGCACGTCGATGGTGGTTTCGGCCGGCTGCCCGTAGACGTCGAAGCCGAGGATGAGGAGTGCATTGCGGCCCGCGAGGCGGCGCAGCACGCTGTCCTTCTTGGTCACGTAGATGCTGTCGTTGGCGTAGATGTACGACATGCCGCCGCGCGGCGCGATGTCGATGCGCAGGCGGCCCGGCACGTCGGCCGTCTCGTACCACGTCTCGATCACCATCGTGTCGGCCGGCGTGCGCCGCGTAGTCTTCTGCTGGAACGTGAGGGTCGTGTACCACTTGCCGGCATAGCGGTCGTGCATCGCGCGAATCACCTGGTCGCCCGACGTGAGTGCCTGCGCCCGCACGGATCCCGCCGCCGCGCCGCCTAACGCCAGCACGGCCGCCGCCGCGGCGAACCAACGGACCTGACTGCTCGTCATGCGTCCTCCGTTAGTAAAGTGACCGTATCCACCCGCCATCCACCGCGATCGACTGCGCCGTGATGTACGCCGCGCGCTCCGACGCCAGAAACGCCGTCAACGCCGCCAACTCGTTGGGCTCGCCTAACCGACGGGCCGGAATCTGCTTCTCCCAGTCGGCGAATGCGGCCTCGCGGCTCAAGCCCTCGCCCTTGCTGCGCGCCGCCGCCAATGCCTCCATCCGTTCGGTGCGCGTGTAGCCCGGCAGCACATTGTTCACCGTGATCCCGAACGACGCCACCTCCGTGGCCAGGGTGCGCGCGAAGCCCGTCACCGCCGCTCGCAGGCTGTTGGACAAGATCAGATAATCCACCGGCTGCTTCACCGCAATCGACGTCACGTTCACGATCCGTCCCCAGCGACGCTCCTTCATGCCCGGAAGCACACGCCGCGCCAGCTCGACGGCCGACGCGAGCGTCAACCGGAATGCGTTCTCCCAGGCCGCTGCGTCGTGTGCCTCGAAGAAGCCGGCGGGCGGACCACCCGCGTTCGTGACCAAGACGTCCACGCGTCCGAATCGCGCGAGCGTCTCGTCGACGAATCGCGCGACGTCTTCGGGTCGGGACACGTCGGCGGTGACGGCAAGTACGGGTCGTCCCGTGTGCGCTTCTATCTCTTGCCGCGCGCGCTCGAGTGCAGCGCCGTCGCGAGCGCACATGGATATCGTGGCGCCTTCCGCGGCCAGCTCCGTCGCGATCGCGCGGCCCAATCCTCTGCTGGCCGCGGCCACCAGCGCCACTTTTCCGTCGAGACCGAGATTCATCAGCGCTTCTCGCGAAGATACGCGTCGGTTTTGGCGAGCCAGTCCGCGCGCGGAGGCGAGAATACGTCCACATCGAGCGTGTCGTGCAGCGCTTCTGCTTTGTGCGGCAGGTTGGACGGGATGTATAGAACCTCGCCCGCGTTCACAACGAGCTCGCGCTCCCCGTCGTCGCCGAGCCAGAATCTGAGCGCGCCTTCGAGGATGTAGGTGAGCTGTTCGTTGTCGTGCGAGTGCTTGGGCACGACCGCGCCCTTCTTCAGGTACACGTGAGCGAGCATCATCCGCTCGCCGGTCACCAGTCGCCGCTCGAGCGTATCGGACACGCGTTCCTTGGGCATTTTGTCCCAGCGGTACCACACGGCCTTGCTCGCGTCGTTCACGAGAAATCTCCGTCGAAGTGAGGGTGACGTACGCCCGGAAGAGATAGCCTACGGCGCAGGCTGGCGCGAGCGCTTGATAACGGACAAAACCGGACAAAGGCGAAGGAAGCAATTGGATCGCTTTCACTGGCGCTCGCCGTAACCGACCAAACCATTAGATTGGACATCTCCGATCGGCTTCCCACTGGCTTGGGAGGAAGTATGGGCATTGGCGGATTCGGCATCGAAAAACTGCTCCTCATCTTCGTGATCATCCTCCTCATCTTCGGGGCCAAACGCATTCCGGAGATCGCGGGGTCGATGGGGAAGGGCATTCGCGAGTTCAAGAAGAGCATCAACGAGCTCCAAGCGGGACACGCGGATGAGAGCGTCCGTGGCGGCGGCGAACCCGCTCCGCCCGTGGAACGCAGCGCCGAGGCGCGCGAGGTCAAGCGCCTGATGTAGCGTGACGCGCCGACTGCAGCGTCTCTTTTCCGATGACGCGGCCGATGTGCGCGGCCGCGTCATCGGCATCTATGCCCTGCTGGGCGTGTTCAACGTGACCGTGTGGGTTTGGGCGTTCACGGCGTTCCACGCGTACCCCCTACTCCTCGGCACGGCGCTCCTCGCGTACGGCTTCGGGCTTCGGCACGCGATCGACGCCGATCACATCGCGGCGATCGACAACGTCACGCGGAAATTGATGCACGATGGCAAGAAGCCGCTGACGGTCGGCTTCTTCTTTTCGCTGGGACACTCGACGGTCGTGGTGTTGGCGTCGGTCGCGATCGCCGTGACGGCGATGGCGCTCGAGACGCGCATGTCGACGCTGCATGCGACGGGCAGCATCATCGGCACGCTCGTGTCCGCGCTGTTCTTGCTCGCGATCGCCGTGATGAACCTGTTCATTCTCGCCGCGGTGTGGCGGGCGTTTCACCGCGTGCGCGCGGGCGGTTCGGTCGTCGACGAGGATCTGAACGCGCTCCTCGCGGGTCGCGGGCTCATCGCGCGCATCCTGCGTCCACTGTTCGCGATGGTGCGCCGGAGCTGGCACATGTATCCGCTCGGCCTGTTGTTCGGGTTGGGGTTCGACACCGCCACCGAGATCGGTCTGTTAGGCATCTCGGCCGCCGAGGCGGCCAAGGGCATGCCGATCTGGTCGATCCTGGTGTTCCCGGCGCTGTTCACCGCGGGCATGAGCCTGGTCGACACGACCGACAGCATCCTCATGATCGGCGCCTACGGGTGGGCGTTCGTGAAGCCGATCCGGAAGCTCTACTACAATCTCACGATCACGTTCGTGTCGGTGGTGGTGGCGTTGTTGGTGGGCGGGATCGAAGCGCTCGGCCTGGTGGGCCGTCGTTTCGCGCTCGACGGCGCATTCTGGCGCGCCGTCGGAGCGCTCAACGACAACTTCGGGATGCTGGGCTATCTGATCGTGCTGGTGTTCGTGGTCAGCTGGGCCGGGTCGGTGCTGATCTACCGCCTCAAAGGCTACGACGAGCTCGAGCCGAGCGCCTGACGGCCGCCGTCTCCGTTAGGCCTCGGCGCGGGGTAACCGGCAGCCGATGCGAGGTGAGTCACATCGGGGGGAACAACGGCAACTGCTTGAAAGGATGACAAAAGGGAAACTAGGATAACGAACGTGATCGTTCTGCGCC
>DASYXE010000242.1:0-7549 GCA_035935375.1 Gemmatimonadaceae bacterium
CACTTGTCCGCGATACTGGTCCAACGACACGGTCCGCGGCGTCGCGTCCAGCGTGACGGCGCGGAAGTCCGGCGCGTGCGAGCCTGCCACCACCGCGCCCTCGCCAAAGAGGTGCGTGGCGCCGAGGAGCGCGACGGCCACGACGACGAGAAATCCGCCGACAAGACTCCATTGTTGACGTACGGTCATACGTGCTCCCGGCAGCGCTCTCTCAGCGCCGCAATTTCCGCAGCCGGATCGGCCGCGGCGAACACGGCGTGACCGGCAACGAACGTGTCGGCGCCGGCGCGCCAGACTTCCCGGACCGTGTCGCGGCTGATCCCGCCATCCACCTCGAGCACGGCCCCGCTCGATGACGCATCCAGCAGCATACGTGCGCGCCGGACTTTGTCGACGCTGGCCTGAATGAACGACTGTCCGCCGTATCCTGGATTTACCGTCATGACGAGCAAGAGGTCCAGGTCGGCTGCGGATTCCCGGACCGTCTCGAGCGACGTGCCAGGATTGACCGCCGCGCCGGCCAGGCAGCCGAGCTCCTTGATTCGGTTGATCTGGCGATTGAGGTGCGGAGCGACCTCGACGTGCAGCGTGAGTGAGCTGGCACCGGCGGCGGCGAAGTCGTCGAAATACCGCTCGGGCTCGACGACCATGAGGTGAACGTCGAGCGGGAGGTCGGTGATTCGGCGGACCGTTTCGATGACCTTGGCGCCGTAGGTGAGGTTGGGCACGAACCGGCCATCCATGACATCGATGTGAATCCAGTCGGCGCCGCCCTGCGCGACTCGCTCGATGTCGTCGGCCAGATGGGCGAAGTCGGCGGACAGAATGGACGGCGCGATGCGGACGCTCATGGACGGCCGGCGATGGTAATGTCGATGTGCGCGCCGGCGTGGGCGGGCGAGCCGGCCGCGGGCGTCTGCGAGATCACGGCGTGGGGCGGCAGGTTGCTCGTGCTGTCGTAGGACACCGTGCCCACGACGAAGCCCAGTTGCGTGAGCAGGGCGCGCGCGGCGTTCACGTCCTGGCCGGTGATGTCGGGGATGCTCACCGCCGCGGGTCCGGCGCTGACGGTGAAGCCGACGGGCGACGGCACGGGCACGCGCGCCCCGGCCGCCGGCGTGCTGGACAACACCTGGCCTAACGGAGCGTCGTTGTCGGCCTGCGACACGACGCCCACGTCGAGGCCGGCGTTCTCGAGGGTCTGCTGCGCCTGCTGGCGCGTGAGGCCCACGAGGCGCGGCACCTCGATCAAACGCTGACCACGGCTCACGTCGAGCACGACGGTGAACCCAGCCGGCTGCTTGCCGCCCGGCGGCGGATTCTGTGCCAGCACGTTGCCCGTCGGCGCGGTATTGTCGTATCGCTGCTCGCCGCGCGCGGCCTTGAGCCCGGCCTTGACCAGCATGGCGGCGGCGTCGGCGTACGGGATTCCGGTTACGTTAGGCACGGGGACATCGGTGGCCGTGAGCGTCGACGGGAACACGAACAGCGCGACCATCACGTACGCGAGGAGAAATCCGGTCGTGCCGACGACGAGAAAGGGCAGCGGGCGCCGCGCCGCACCGCGCCAGCTCATCAACCCACCCGCCGCAACCGCGCCGCGAACGCGCCGTCCACGCCGTGCGTGTGGGGGAGCACACGCAGCCGGCCGGCGTCGAGCACCGATGCCGGCACCACGCCATCCGCCGGCGGCTCGAGCCGCCAATCGGGATTCTCGGCGAGGAAGCGCTCCACCTGCGCGTCGTTCTCTTCGGGCTCGAGCGAGCAGGTACTGTAGATGAGGAGCCCGCCCGGACGCACCACCGTAGCGGCCGTGTTCAGTATGCTTCGCTGCATCGCCGCCGTTACGGCGAGGTCGGATATCTTGAGCCGCCAACGCGCGTCGGGATGGCGGCGGAACGTGCCGGTGCCGGTGCACGGCGCATCCACGAGCACGGCATCGACCGGCGCGATGGCCGGATGCCGAGCGTCGCCAACCATAGGAATCACGGCCCGCGCCTCGAGGCGCCTCAGGTTGGTCATCAGCCGCTCGAGGCGCGCTTCGGAGCGATCCATCGCGATGACGTGACGCGCGTCGCGCGAGAGCTCGAGCGCCTTGCCGCCCGGCGACGCGCACAGGTCGGCGACGATGCTGCCGGGCGGCACGTTCGCGTAGCGTACCACCAACGTGGACGCCGGGTCCTGCACGAAGAAGAGGCCCTTGCGGAACGCGCCTAACTCGACGAGCGACACGCTGCTCGTGAGCTGGATGCTGTCGGCCACGAGCGGCGCATCCTCGATGCGTACCCCGGCCGACTCGAGCGTCGCCTCGAGCTGCTCGCGCACGATGCCGAACGGACGAAGCACCGTGGCGGGCTCGCTGTTGTTGCAGTCGAGCAGGTGCTCCGTTTCGCGAGCGCCCCATCGCGCGACCCATCGCGCGACGAGCCAGCGCGGGTGCGAATGCCGGAGGGCGAGCGCGTCGACCGGATCGAGGAGGTGCGGCAGCGACAGCGCATCGCGCTCGCGCTCGAGCCGGCGGAGCACCGCGTTCGCCAGCTTGCTCGCGCCGAGTCCGTGGCGCTGCTTCGCGAGCTCCACGGTTTGCGCGATGGCGGCGTACGCCGGCACGCTGCCCATGTACAGGAGCTGGTCGACGCCTAACCGAAGCAGGTCGATGAGGTCCGGGTCGAGCCGCGCCAGGCCGCCCCGCACGCGGCCGTCGAGGTGCGCGTCGATGATCGCCCGTCGACGGAGCATCCCGTACACGAGCTCCTGGGTCCACCGCCGGTCACGAGCGTCAAGCCGCGGCGCACGCCGCTCGAACACGGGGTCGAGCAGCTCGCCCTGCCGCAGGTCCGCGCACAACTCGGCCGCGACGCGACGCGATTCTGTCACCGCGCCGCCGCCCACCTCGTGCAGCACGTGCGTGCCCTGCGCGCGCGACCCGCTCACTCCAGGAGTCCCTCCGTGGGAGACGATGGCACTGCTACTTCTCGACGCGGCATCCGTCCCGCGAGATACGCCAGTCGGCCGGCGTCGACCGCGTTCCGCATGGCCGTCGCCATGCGAACCGGATCGGACGCCGCCGCGAGCGCCGTGTTCATGAGGATGCCATCCACGCCTTGTTCCATGGTAAGGCAGGCGTCCGATGCCGTTCCGACGCCGGCGTCGACGATTACCGGTACCGACAAGCGATGCTTGATGGTGCGAATCGAGAACTCGTTCAACAAACCCAGCCCCGAGCCGATGGGCGACGCGAGCGGCATCACGGCGACGGCGCCCGCGTCCTCGAGGCGAAGCGCGGTGACGAGGTCGTCGTTGGAGTACGCCATCACCTTGAATCCTTCGGCGGCCAAGGTGCGCGTCGCCTCGAGCAGGCCGGCCGTATCGGGAAGCAGCGTTTCCTGGTCGCCGATCACCTCGAGCTTCACCCACTCGTTGAATCCGGCTGCGCGCGCCAGCCGCGCGTAGCGCACGGCGTCGTCGGCGGCGTAGCAACCGGCCGTGTTGGCCAGGAGGAAGAACCGCGACGGGTCGAGGTGGTACAGGATTCCTTCGTCACGCGTTCGATCGAGGTTCACGCGGCGCACCGCGACGGTCACCACCTCGGCGCCGCTCGCGTCGATCGCGCGGACCATCGCATCGTTGGACGCGTATTTCCCGGTGCCCACCAGCAGGCGCGACCGGAACTCGCGACCCGCGATGATGAACGGCGTATCGAGGCCCGCGGCGGGTCGTGCGGGACTGAGCAGCGTGGTCACGTCACCCTCCTCCAACAAAATGCACGATCTCGATCGTGTCGCCGGTGGCGAGGCGGAGGGCATCGTACTGCGCGCGGTCCCTGAGGATCGTGCGGTTGTGCTCCACGACGACGAGTTGCGGGTCGAGCGCGAGCGTGCGCAGGAGGTCACCCATCGTGGACCCGGCGCAGATGGAGCGCGCCTCGCCATTCACCACGGGTGTAATCGTCTCGCTACCGACCGTGATGTCGCTCATAGCGGGAAAGATAGTCGGCGGCGGCGCGTTCGGCATCGTTCGCGCTCCAGATTCCGGTGATCGCCGCCACGCCGTGTGCGCCGGCGTCGAGCAAGGCATCGACGTGCTGCGGTTTGATGCCGCCGATCGCGACGATGGGCGCCGCGATCGCGGACGCGGTTTCGCGCACCAGCTCGAGGCCGCGGGCCGGCTCGTCGGGGTGCGACGCCGTGTCGTACACGTGTCCGACCACCACCCAAGCGGCGCCTTGGGCGGCGGCCTCGGTCGCATCGCTCACGGCGTGTGCGCTCGCGCCCAACGGCATGGTGCCGGCCATGCGGCGGGCATCGGCGAGCGATACCGAGCGCGTAGTGAGCTGCACGGCGGAGGCCCGCGCGGCGCACGCGACGTCGACGCGGTCGTTGACCACCACCCACGCACCGGTGCGCTCGCGCACCGCGCCTAACGCAACGGCGAGCTCGTACAACCGGGCCGCGGGGACGATGCGCGACCGGAGGTGCACCGCGCCGCGTGGGCCCAACGCTTCCATGACACGCCGCGCGCGGCCCAGGAAGTCGGCGCGGGCCAACACGCCGTCGCTGGTCACCGCGTGGACGAGCGGAATCACCGTCTTGCGTCAGGCCGAGGTCAGTCGAGCCGGTCGCCCACCGACACGCCGCGTCCCGATGCCCACTCGCCGCTCGCCATCCGGCGGCGCCCGGCCGGTTGGACGAACGGGATCGATACGGCGCCTTCGCCGCACGCGATCAGCATGCCCTCCTCGTCCACCGCCAACACCTCGCCGGCGCGGCCGCGTTGGTCGGTCGTATCGGTTTCTCGCGCGCCGAAGAGCTTCACTTCGGCGCCGCGGAGCATCGCGTAGGCGCCCGGCTTGGGGTCGTACGCACGGATGAGCCGTGCCACGGCGCCGCACCCGTCGTGCCACGGCACGTGCGCCATGGCCCGATCGATCTTGCTCGCGTGCGTCGCGGCCGCGTGGTCCTGCGGGTGCTCGCTCGCCTGCCCAACGGCGAGGAGCGTGAGCGCCTCGACCAACGCCAGCGCGCCTAACTCGGACAGCCGGAGCTCGAGCTCGCCGTAGGTCTCGTCGGCCGCGATCGGCGTGCGGGCTTGCAGGATCACGGGGCCGGCGTCGAGCTCCGGCACCATTTTCATGATGGTGATGCCGGTTTCGATGAACCCGTCGCGGATGGCCGCCTGGATCGGCGCGGCGCCGCGCAGCTTGGGCAGCAGCGAGGCGTGCACGTTCACGGTGCCTAACGGAGGCAGATCGATGACCGCACGGGACAGGAGGTGGCCGTACGACACGACCACCGACACCTCGGGCTCGAGCGCCGCGAGTTCGGCGAGAAACACGTCGCCCCTCGGCTTTTCCGGTTGCAGCACCGGAATCCCCTCGGCCGCCGCCACCTCCTTCACGGGCGACGGCACGAGCGTGGACCGCGACCGACCCTGCGCGCGATCGGGCTGCGTGACTACCCCGACGACCTCGAAGCCCTCGCCCACGAGTGCATTGAGCGATGGTACCGCAAACGTGGACGTCCCCCAGAAGAGGACGCGCACGTCAAAGCTCCTCGTCCCGCCGATGACTGCCCGCGGCTTCCTGCGGCGTCACTTTGCGCACGTGCGAGCGGTCGCCGTCCTTCTGCCGCGCCTTCTCCCATTTCGCGAGCGCCGCCCGGCGCTTCACGAGACTCAGATAGTCGATGAACAGGCGCCCGTGCAGATGATCGATCTCGTGCTGCAGGCATCGCGCGAGCAAGTCGTTCGCATCGACCTCGAACGATTCTCCCTCGCGATCCTGCGCGCGCACAACCACGCGCATGGCGCGTTCGACGTCTCCGTAGATCTCGGGAATGGACAAGCAGCCTTCCTCGCCTTTCTGCTTGCCCTCCGCGAGGATGATCTCGGGGTTGATCACGACGAACGGATTCTCCTCGACGTCGATCACCGACAGTCGCTCGGTGCGACCAACCTGCGGCGCGGCGAGTCCGATGCCTTTTGCCGCATACATGGTCTCGAACATGTCGTCGATCAGATGTTGCAGCTCCGGCGTGATCTCCGTGACCCGCACCGTTTCCTGCCGCAGAATTGGCGCGCCCAAGACGTAAATGTCGAGCAAGCTCACGACGCAGTGCTCTCCGTGTCGGCGGTCTTGCTCGAGATGCGCGCGATGCGTCCACGCTCGATGATGAGGCGCGACTCTCCCGACTTGATCGTGATCCGGTCATCCATTGATGGCGCGGACGCACCGTCTTTCACCGTCTGCTTGATGTAGATGACTTCTCCTACGATGCCGCCCGCGGTCACCACCTCATCGCCCTTCTTCATCGCGCGCAACGCCTCTTCGTGTCGTTTGCGCTGCGTGGTCTGCGGTCTCAGGACCCAGAAGTAAAACACCGCGGCCAGTACGCCGAGCTCGATGATGAAGACCTTGGAGCCCATGCCGCTCGACGGCGATGTCGGGGCCTGTGCGATGGCGGCGGATACAAGCCAGAGATGTTCGATCATGGTGCCGTGGCGGATCCGGAGTGATAGCGGCCGAGCCAATCACGACTCCAGCCGTCGAAATTGCCCCCGGCGATGGCGTCCTGCGCCGCACGCATGAGGGAGACCAGGAAATGTACATTGTGCAGCGACAGAAGGCGCAGGCCGAGGACCTCGTCGGCCGCGAAGAGGTGGCGGATGTAGGCGCGGCTGAACCGCCGGCAGGTGGAGCATGTGCAGTCCGAGTCGAGCGGCCGCGGATCGATGCGCCAGCGGGCGTTGCGCACGTTCACGCGTCCGAAGCTCGTGAACGCCGTTCCGGTTCGGCCCATGCGGGTGGGGGCGACGCAGTCGAAGAGGTCGATGCCGCGCCGTACGCCTTCCACGAGATCATTGGGGAAGCCGACGCCCATGAGATAGCGCGGGCGATCTCGAGGCAGCGCATCGTTCGCGATGTCGAGCACGGCGTACATGTCATCCTTGCTCTCGCCAACCGACAGGCCGCCGATGGCATAGCCTGGCCAGTCGGCCATGCCGCGAATCGTGTCGGCCATGTCGCGGCGCAGCCCGGCGTGTGTTCCACCCTGCACGATGGGGAAGAGCGCCTGTGGACTGGCGCCGTCGGCGGCGCGGTGCGCGTCCCAGGCGGCTTTGCATCGCGCGAGCCAACGCACGCTACGTTCGCTCGCGTCGCGCGCTTGCGCGAGATCCGACTGGCCGGGGATGACGTGATCGAGTTGCATGACGACGTCGGCGCCCAGGTCGCGTTGGATCTCCATCACGCGCTCGGCGGTGAAGAATCGCCGCGAGCCATCGATGTGGCTCCGAAACTCGACGCCGTCCTCGCTGACGCGGCGCATCGTTTCCAGCGAGAACACCTGGAAGCCGCCCGAGTCGGTGAGAATCGGCCCGTCCCACTGCATGAACCGGTGCAGCCCGCCTAACGAACGGACCACGTCTTCGCCCGGGCGCAGGTGCAGGTGGTACGTGTTGGCGAGGATCATCGACGCGCCTGCGGTGCGGAGCTCGGCCGGATCGAGCGTCTTGACGGTGGCCAGCGTTCCCACGGCCATGAACGCCGGCG
>DASYXE010000243.1:0-4846 GCA_035935375.1 Gemmatimonadaceae bacterium
TGACGCGCCGGATGATCTCGAAATCGCGCGCGTTGGCGGTGATGAGCGTGGCGCCGCGCTCGCGGCATGTCGCGGCGATGAGCAGATCGTTCTGGAACGAGGCGAGCGCCAGACTCGGCTCGTAACGACGCGGCGTGGTGGGCGTCCCGCGCACCCGCGTCAGTCCGATCGGAGGGCCTGCACCGGGTCGATGGTCGTGGCCCGGCGTGCCGGGACGTACGCCGCGACCGCGGCCACGATGCACAATACGACGCACGCGGCGCCCAACGCGAGCGGGTCCAGCGGGCTCACCTGGAACAGCAGCGACGTGACGAACCGCGAGCTCGCCAGCGCAATGGCGAACCCGGCCGCGAGCCCGATGCCAGCGATGGTCGCGGCGCGCATCAGCACGTCGCGCCGCACGCGCTCCGGCGTCGCGCCCAGCGCGATGCGGATGCCCAACTCGCGCGTTTGATCGCGGACGATCGAGGCCATCACGCCGAACAACCCGATCGCAGCCAGGAGCAGCGCGACGGCGCTGAATGCCGACATGAGCAGCGTATCGACGCGTGGTTGGGCGAGCGGCTCATCGAGGATCTCATCCATCGAGCGCGGTCCATTGAGCTCGAGCGACGGATCCACGTCGCGCGCCGCGGCACGCAGCGCGGGCAAGAGGAAGCCTAACGGCACGGTGCTCCGGATCGCGACGTAGCCCTGCCAATACGCTTGCACGGACGGCAGGTACACGGTGGGCGACACCTCGCGCAGCGTTCGCAGGTGCGTGTCACGCGCGACCCCGACGACCGTGCGCCACCCATCGTTGCCGATGATGCCGTAACTGCTCGGCACGCGAAGGCGCCGGCCGAGCGGGTTCTGGCCTGGCCACAACTTGCGCGCCGCTGCCTCATTGACAATCGCGACCAACTCCGATGTCGCGCGATCGTCGTCCGTGAATGCGCGGCCCCGGTCGATGTGGATGCCGAACGTTTGGAAATACTCCGAACCACCGAACTCGACGGGGATCGACGGGAACCGCGCCGTGTCGGTCATGGACGGATCGTCGGTTTGAAACGAGAAGATCCAGACGCCGTTCCCGAGCAGCGGCGGTGCGATGATCTGCGTAGCCGCGGTGACGCCCGGAATCTCGCGAATGCGGCGGACGACGGCGTCGCCTTCGGGCGGGAGCATGGTGGCCGCGTCCTTGAACTTGTAGCCGTTGAACGCGAAATCGAAGACCGATAGGTGCGCGCTCACGAAGCCGGTGTCTTGACGCTCGAGTCGCTCGAGGCTGCGCGCCAGGAGCGCGGCGCCGCCCAGCATGACCGTCGCGAGCGCGAGCTGGAGCGCGACGAGCGTTTGCCGTACGACCCGGCGGCGCCGCGTGTCGCGGCCGGAGCGCGCGTCGGCGCGCAACGTGGTCGCGGTGCGGCGCGCGGCAAGCAGGGCGGGTCCGACGCCGAACAGCAGGACGGCGATGGACGACACGATGATCGCGACGATGATCGGCGTGGACGCCAGCTGGATCTCGTCCAGCCGCGGCAAGTTGGGCGGCGCGAAGCGGCCTAACGCGGCGAGCAGGAGCGCGGCGACGGCGAGCCCCGCGGTTCCGCCGGCGATCGCGAGCAGCATCGCCTCGACCACGAGTTGGCGGATCACATCGGCCGGCGCGGCGCCGAGCGCGCGGCGCACATCGAGCTCGTGACTGCGCGACGAGGCGCGGAGCAGCATGAGGTTACCGACGTTGAGGCACGCAATGACGAGCAGCAGGGCGACGCCGGTCGTCAACAAGATGAGCGCCGG
The DNA here is from genome assembly GCA_035935375.1 of Gemmatimonadaceae bacterium. Taxonomy (GTDB): domain Bacteria; phylum Gemmatimonadota; class Gemmatimonadetes; order Gemmatimonadales; family Gemmatimonadaceae; genus JADGGM01. The sequence continues at coordinate 1,780 of DASYXE010000243.1, forward strand.
CCTCACGTCGCCGAGCACCGTGTCGGCAAAGGTCGCCGCATGGGCCCCGGCAAAGCCGACCTGGGGTTCGAGCCGGCGCTCGACGGCGAGGTATTCGGTGGCGGCTTGGGCCACGGACGCTCCCGGCTCGAGACGGCCGACGGCAAACGCGGACACGCCGGACTGCCAACCGCTCCACATCGGGATCCAGTAGTCGACGTTCACGGGATAGTCGAACCCCGGCGGCGCCACGCCGACGATGCGATAGCCGACGTTCGCGTAGGGGTCCACGAGGCGTTTGCCCAATACGGACGAGTCGCCGCCGAACGCCTGGTGCCAGGCGCGCCAAGTGAGGACGAGCGACTCGGTGCGCGCGGAGTCGGTCCCGCTGGGCGGCTCGTCGTCGCTCGCCGAGAGCAGGCGGCCGAGCGCCGGCCTAACGCCTAACACGGCAAAGAAGTTGCCGGTCACCATGCCGCGGTTGAGGTCGATGAGCGTGCCGTTGTCGCGGAGCGGCGTCGGAGACGCGGGCCAGTGGGCGACAGCGGCGATGTCGCGCATCGTGCGCGATTCGGCCCGGACGACGGACAGATCCTTGGTGCCGGTGGCAAAATCGCTGTTGGGATCGCCGCGGTAGGTCCACATGATCACCACGCGGTCCTGATCGACCACCGGCAGCCGGCGAATCAGGACGGTCCGGAACACGGTGAACATGGCCACGGACATGCCGATCCCGAGGCCGAGGATGGCGACCGTGGTGGTAAAGAATCCCGGTGTGCGGCGGAAGCCGCGCACGGCGAACCGTGCGTCACGAAGAAGGCGGTCGACGAAGCCCATGCGCGGAATGGTGTGCGTGATCGTTTCGTTGAACGTGGACGCGGATCACAATGCCGGCAAGTGGGAAGAAGTGAACGCCAGCGCGACGGGCCGTGGTTGCCTGGATGGCAGGCGGGGCCGAATGTACAAGCAACTTGTACAAGTTCCTTGTGCACTGCCGTATCTTGCGGTATGCCGCCTGCCCGCGTCGCCGACCCCATGGCCGTCCGTCTCGCCGTCGTCATCAAGCGGCTGCGCGACCGCCTCCGCGACACGCGGCCCGATCGCGCCAAGCAGCTCCCCATCTCGCACCTCGCGATCCTCAAGCGGCTGCGCGATGGCGGACCGGCCACCGCTTCAGCGCTCGCCGCAGCCGAGCACGTCAGCCAGCAGGCCATCGCACAGCACGTGGCGGCCCTCACGCGCGCTGGACTCGTCCATGCCAAGCGAGACCCCGACGACGCGCGCAAGCGCCTCATTCATGTCACGCGCGCGGGTCACCGCCTGTTCGAGTCGGCCGCGGATTCCCGCCACGCCTGGCTCACACGCGTCATCGATGCCCAGGTTGGCGTCAAGCACAGACCGGCACTCGAACGGGCGGTCGCGCTGCTCGAGCGGATTGCGGCGGCAGGGGACACGACACCGGCCGTGGGAGCGCGGCGCCGCAGATGACCGATCCGATTCCGGATATCGAAACGCCGCCCATCGTTGGGCGCGCCGGCCAGCTCGCGCGCACGACGTTCCTCTCGCTGCGCAACCGCAACTTCCGGCTGTACTTCATTGGCCAGCTCATCTCGAACTCGGGGAACTGGCTCACCAACATCGCGCTCACGCTGCTGATCCTAAATCTCACCGGCAGCGGGTTGCGGGTCGGTTTACTGGCCGCCTGTCAGTACGGGCCGATGCTGCTCTTCTCGGCGTGGGGCGGCGCGATCGCCGACCGCGTCGACAAGCGGCGGATGCTGCTCGTGACGCAGAGCCTCGAGATGGCGCAGTCGACCGGATTGGCGATACTCGCCTTCATGCATCATCCGCCCGTCGTCGGGTTGTACCTGCTGGCCCTGGCCGGCGGAACGTGTCTGGCGTTCGACAATCCGCTGCGCCGGTCGTTCGTGAGCGAGATGGTGCCGGCCGAGGATCTGCCTAACGCTGTCGTGCTGTACAGCACGATCGTCAACGGGTCGCGCATCGTCGGCCCGGCGGTGGCCGGCCTGCTCATCGTGACCCTCGGCTACGGGTGGTGTTTCACGATGGACGCCGCGTCGTACGTCGCGGTGCTCGTGTGCCTCGTGCTGATGCGCGAGCAGGAGTTGCACCGGGCGCGTCACGGCAAGGCCGGGCAGGGCACCGTCCGCGATGGATTGCGCTACGTGTTCGCGACGCCGGTGCTCTGGATCAGCTTCGCGATGCTCGCGGTGATCGGTACCTTGTCGTACAACTTCAGCGTCACGCTGCCGATTTTCGTAACGCGCGTGCTGCACGGGTCCGATCAGACGTACCCGCTGCTCTACTCCGTGTTCAGCATCGGCGCGGTGGCGTGCTCGCTGATCGTGGCGCACCGCGGGCTCGTGACGCTCAAGCATCTCATCGTCGGCGCCGTTGCATTTGGCATCACGCTGCTCGCGCTGGCGGCCACGTCGTCGGTCGCGCTCGCGATGGTGGCGGTTTTCCCGGTCGGGATGGCGGGCATTGCCTACATGACGGCAACCACGACGATCGTGCAGATGGAGTCGCGTCAAGACATGCACGGCCGCGTTCTTGCGCTGCAGACGGTGCTCATCGGAGGACCGCTGGCGGTAGGCGGCCCGTTCCTCGGCTGGCTCGCCGACGCGTTAGGCGGACGCGCGCCCCTGATTCTCGGCGGCCTGGCCGCGGTCGCGGCAGCAGGCATCGGGTACGCGGCGAGTCCGCGCCACGCACCGGCGGCGCTCGAGGCGGAGGGCCGGCCGGCGCATCAACCACGTTAGGAGGCAATGCATGTATGCGGTCCCAATACCGAGGCAGAGCCTGTACTGACCTGCGGTCCTGAGTTTCTGATCGGACAACCGGGAATGGGGAAGCGCTCGCTGGCGCGAGCGACAGCGGGCGCTTCCCCATTCCCTGCGATCGAAAAATTCAGCTGCGGCCCACAAGTACTTACTTACTATAGTAGAAACAGATGTTAACCCTTCGTTTTCCCGGATAACCGAGCTCGAGAGCTCGGGAATAATTGCTCGCGTCGGCCGGTCTAGATGGAGGACAACGACCTCCATTGCATGCTTACCGGAGACCG
>DASYXE010000244.1:0-6578 GCA_035935375.1 Gemmatimonadaceae bacterium
GTGGCGAGACACTCGCTCGGCGAGCCCTCGAGCAGCAGCTCGCCTTGCGCGATGATGGCCATGCGCGGACACAGTTCGAGCACGTCGTCCACGATGTGCGTCGAGAGAATGACCGTCACATCGCGGCCGATCGATGACAGCAGATTCAAGAAGCGATTGCGCTCCGCCGGATCGAGCCCGGCGGTGGGCTCGTCCACAATGATCAAGCGCGGGTTCGCGAGCAGCGCCTGCGCGATGCCGAAGCGCTGCTTCATGCCGCCCGAGTACGTCGACAGCGCCTTCTTGCGCACGTCCCAGAGGTTGGTCTGCTGCAACAACGCGTCGACCATCGTTTTGCGCTCGCCGGCGTTGGTGACGCCCTTGAGGATGGCCAGATGCGCCAACATGTCGACCGCCGACATCTTCGGGTACACGCCGAATTCCTGCGGTAGATAGCCGAGCACCTTGCGCACGTCGTCTTTGTCCTTGAGGACGTCGATGCCGTCGAGTTGAATGGTGCCGGCGTCGGGGTCCTGGAGCGTGGCGATGGTGCGCATGAGGGAGCTCTTGCCGGCTCCGTTAGGCCCGAGGAGGCCGAACATCCCGCTGCCCACGGTGAGGGAGACGTTCTTGAGCGCGCGAACGCCGTTGGGGTACGTCTTCGAGAGATCGGTGATCGTGAGGGCCACGGTGCATCGCTCCGGTGAAGGCGGACAAAGAAGGCGGACACAGCGCGGACCCTGCCGGACAAGACCGGATTTCACTGCTTCGGGTGAAAAGCGATCGGGTGGTGTCCGGCACTGCCCGCGCTGTGTCCGCCTTCCTATCGGATTGGCCCACGATATGTTTCACTGCTGACCAAAGTCCAGCCTTTGACCAAACCCGAACTCGGCGCCCGGTTGCGGTGTCCGAGCAGAAGTAGGGCAGGGAGCACTGAGCCTCCGCGATCGTCTCCAAGACGCCATGACTCGGGCCGAAGAGGTCGAGCGCGAGCTTTCGAGCCCGGACACGGTTCGTGATCCGCGACGGCTCGCCGACCTCGGCCGCGAGCATCGGCGGCTCGCGCCGGTGGTCGAGATGGCTACCCGCCTCAAGAAGCGCGAGGACGAGCTAGCCCAGGCCCAGGAGTTGATGGACGTCGATGACCCGGAGCTCGCGGCCGAAGCCCGGGCGGAGGAGCAGCGGGCGCGCCAGGAGATCGCGACACTCGAGGAGGCGCTCAAGCCCGCGCTCCTGCCGCGCGATCCGCTCCACGACCGGCCTGCCATCGTCGAGATTCGCGCCGGAACGGGCGGCGATGAAGCAGCCTTGTTCGCGGCCGATCTCTACCGCATGTACACGCGCTACTGCGAGCGCCAAGGCTGGCGCGTCGAGCCCATCGGGCTCTCCGAGGGATCGTTAGGCGGAATCAAGGAAGTGATCTTCAAGGTGCAAGGGGACGGCGCGTATGGCCGGCTGCGGTGGGAATCCGGGGTGCACCGGGTGCAGCGCGTGCCGGTCACCGAGAGCTCGGGGCGCATCCATACGTCCGCGGCCACGGTGGCCGTGCTGCCCGAAGCCGAGGACGTGGACGTGACGATCGAAGACAAGGACATCCGGATCGACGTGTTCCGCTCCTCGGGGCCGGGCGGCCAGAGCGTGAACACCACCGACTCCGCGGTGCGCATCACGCACATCCCGACCGGCATCGTGGTGAGCCAGCAGGACCAGAAGTCACAGTTGCAGAACAAGCTCAAGGCGCTCGAGGTGTTGCGGGCGCGGCTCTTGGACCAGCGGTTGGCGGAGCAGGAAGCGGAGCGGGCGCGCATGCGGCGCACGCAGGTGGGGACGGGCGACCGGTCGGCCAAGATTCGGACGTACAATTTTCCGCAGAACCGCGTAACCGACCACCGCATCGGCTTCACGCTGCACGAGCTGGATCGGACGCTGGACGGCGACCTGGACGAGCTGATCGATCGCCTGATGTTGGCCGATGTCGAGGAGCAGCTCAGTGCCTAACGGGCGCGTGGTGGGCGCGATCGGGCCGGATGGGCATTCGTTAGGCCCTGGCGGCGGTCAGCTGGTGAGCGATCTTCAGCGTGTCCTCGGCGCGGCATTCCGCGGCCGGATCGAGAACCACGTGGCCGAAGTGTGCGATCTGATCGCGGCCGTGGCGGGCAAGCCCCGGTCCTGGCCGATTCTGCATGCCGACGCGATCCTCGAGGAGCGCGAGGTGTCGGACATCTGCGATGCGGCCGTGCGGCGGCTGCGCGGCGCGCCACTTGCCTACGCCGTTGGGCGTGCGGCGTTTCGGCACCTCACCCTCACTGTGGACGATCGCGTGCTCATCCCGCGCCAGGAAACCGAGGTGCTGGTGGACGTGGTGCTCGAGTGGGAATCGTCGCGCGGTTCGGGTGGACTGGCCATCGATGTCGGCACGGGATCGGGTGCGATTGCGATCGCGCTGGCCAACGAAGGGGCGTTCGACCGGGTGATTGGGACCGATGTCTCGAGCGGCGCGGTGCAGGTCGCACGCGCCAATGCCGACCGGTTGGCCGCGGCGTTGCGCGCACCTGTCGAGTTCCGACAGGGATCGCTGCTCGCGCCGGTGCGCGGCGAGCTGGCGCGCGTGGTCGTGTCGAATCCGCCGTACATCGCGTACCGCGAGATGCTGGAGCTGCCACCGAGCGTCCGGGATTGGGAGCCGCCCACGGCGCTGTACGCGGGCGACGAGGGCATGGCGATGATCGCCGCGCTCGCGCGGGAGGCGGCAGCGGTGCTCGAGCCCGGCGGCCTCCTGGCCATGGAGATAGATTGCCGTCGTGGGGCGGCATGCGCCGAGCTGCTGCGCGCCCAGGGGTGCTACCACGACGTCCGCGTGCGGCCCGACCTCACGGGCCGCGACCGCGTACTCACGGCGACACGACAGGATGGGTGACGTGCTCGAAGACAAAGCGAAAGAGTTGGGGCGGCTCATTGGGCAGACGCCCGAGTATCAGGCCGTGCGCCGGGCGAACGACGCGTTGGGCGATGACCGCGACGCGGTGGCGTTGTTGCGCAAGATGGAGCAGCTGCGCACCGATGCCCAACGGATGATCGAGCGGGGCGCGAGTCCGACGCCGGAGATGGAGACGCAGCTCGACCAGCTGCTGGAGCAGGTCCAGGTGAATCCGATTTACCAGCGGATGGTGGCGGCGCAGGAGAATTTCGACAAGACGATGCTGCGCGTGAACGAGTGGATCCTCGACGGGATTCAGAAGGGCGCGGCGAGCCCGATCATCACGCTGGGGTGACGGTGCCGCGCGGCCGCCTGATCGTATTCGAGGGACCCGAAGGCGCGGGGAAGACGACGCAGCTCGGCCTCCTGGCGGCGTGGCTCGACGGGCGCGGGGTCGAGCACGTGCGGGTGCGCGAGCCCGGCGGCACTCCGTTAGGCGACGAGGCGCGCCGGCTGTTGCTGGACGCGCCGGGCGGACTCGACCCGCGCGCCGAAGCGCTCCTCTTCATGGCGTCGCGCGCGGCGCTGGTGGCCGGGGTAATCGAGCCGGCGTTGGCGCGCGGGACGATGGTGCTCGCCGATCGGTATTTCCTCTCGACCTACGCGTACCAGGTGGCGGGGCGCGGACTGTCCGAGCCCGAGATTCGTGCGGCGAACGCGCTGGCGACGGGCGGCGTGTCGCCGGACCTGACGCTGCTCTTCTCGGTGCCGGCGCCCGTGCGCGCGGCGCGCGCGGCCGCCCGCGGCGCGCCGGACCGCATCGAGCGCGCGGGCGACGCCTTCCACGCGCGCGTCGAGCGCGCGTTCGCCATGTTCCTGTCGCCGAACTGGCAGGCCGGGCACCCGGAGGCCGGGCCGGTGGTCCCGATAGACGGCGACGGCGGCGCTGACGCGGTGTTCGAGCGCGTCCGCACTGCGTTAGGCGAGCGCTGGCCCGACCGCTTCGCCGCCGCCGCGCCCGCGCCGGTCCGGGGCGCCGAGTGAACCGCTCGCGCGCCGTCGTCGCGCTCACCGTGCTCACCGGCGCCCTCGTCTCGGGCGGCTGGTTCCTCCAACGCGGATTCGCCGGCGATGTCACCCCGGGCGGCTCGACCCTGTTCGACAACGTGCTCGAGCGCGTGTCGAAGAACTTCGTCGACTCGATCCCGCAAGAGACGCTCTACCTCAAGGCCGCCGCGGGCATGGTCGACGGCCTCGATGACCCGTACTCGGCGTTCCTACCGCCGGACCAGCTGCATTCGTTGAACGAGACGACGTCGGGCTCCTACGTGGGGTTAGGCGTGCAGGTGGACGTGCGAGACGGCTGGCTCACGATCATGGCGCCCGTGCCCGGCTCGCCGGCCGAGCGTGCCGGCATCCAGGCGGGCGACCGGGTCGTGTCGATCGATGGCCAGTCGACGAACGGCTGGAGCCTGGATCGCGCCAGCCGCGCGCTGCGCGGGCACCCGGGCACGACGGTCTCGCTCGAGGTCGTCCGCTCGGGCATGGCCGAGCGGCTGCCGTTCCACATCGTGAGGCGCGACATCCACGTCGCCTCGGTGCGGCACGCCATGATGGTGTCCGACAAAGTCGGTTACGCCGGCCTCGTGATTTTCAGCGACTCGGCGGATGACGAGCTGCGCAACGCCATCGGCGCACTGCGACGGCGCGGGATGCAGACGCTCATCCTCGACCTGCGCGGCAATCCCGGCGGCCTGCTCGAGCAGGGCGTCGGCGTGTCGGGGATGTTCCTGAACCGCGGCCAGTCCATCGTCGACATGCGCGGTCGCACGGCGTCGGCCACGCACGACATCCGCAACCCGACGTCGCAGCTGTGGCCCGACCTCTCGGTGATCGTGCTCGTCGACGGCCACACGGCGAGCGCCGCCGAGATCGTGGCCGGCGCGCTGCAGGACCACGACCGCGCGCTGATCGTCGGCGCGCCCACGTACGGCAAAGGCGTCGCCCAGTCCGTGTTTTCGTTAGGCGAGGGAGCCGGCGCGCTCAAGCTCACCACCGCGCGGTGGTTCACGCCGTCGGGGCGCAGCATCCAGAAGCTGCACGCCGACACGGCCTCCGATGACGTGGACACGGCGATCGCGCGGCCCGACACGACGCACCGCGTGTACCGCACCGATGACGGCCGCACCGTGTACGGCGGCGGGGGCATCACGCCGGACGTCGTCGTGCCGGTCGGTACCGCCAACGCGGTGCTCGCGTTCCAGGAACAGTTAGGCGCGGGCATCCAGAAGTTCCGCGACGCGCTCACCGAGACCGCGTTGGCCGTGAAAAGCGCGCACGAGGTGAAATCGGCCGACTTCACGGTGACGGCGGCCATGCGCGACTCGCTCTGGCGGCGCCTCGAGGCCAAGCACCTTGGCCTCGACCGCGCGCAGTTCGCCGCCGCGTCCCCGCAGATCGATCAGTTGTTGGGCGCCGAGATCGCGCGGTTCGCGTTCGGGGCGGATGCCGCATTTCGGCGGCAGATGGCCGGCGACAGCGTGATCGCCACCGCGCTCGATCTGGCGGCGCGCGCGCGCTCGGAGCACGACCTGCTCATGGAAGCCGCATCGCGGAGCGCGAAGACGGGGACCGTCAAGCGTCCGTGAGCGAGCGCGTGTTCGTGCTCGGCGCCGGCCGGGCAGGGCGCGGCCTCACGCGCGCGCTTCGGTTGGGCGGCATCGACGTGGTCGGCTTGCACGGCCGGCACACCGGCGATCCGCGCGATCGCGCGACGGTGGGTGCGCTCCCCGATACGATCGGCGGTGCGAGCACGGTACTCGTCACCGTGCGCGACGCGCAGCTCGACGCGGCGCTCGAAGAGCTGGCCCGGGCGCCGCTCGGCGCCGGCGCGGTGGTGCTCCACGCGAGCGGCAGCGCCGACCCGCCCGCGCTCGCCGAGCTCCGGTCGTTAGGCCACGCCGCCGGCACGTTTCACCCGCTGGTGCCGCTGGCCGACGCCGACCGCGCGCCGGCGCTGCTGCGCGACGCCTGGATCGGCCTCGACGGCGACGATGCCGCACGCGCCCGCGGCCGTGCGCTGGCTGCTGCGTTAGGCGCGCACACGCTGGACATCCCCGCCGGCCGCAAGCCGCTCTACCACGCCGCGGCGGTGCTCGTGTCGAACTTTCCGCCGGTGCTCATTGCGTTAGGCGAGCGCGCGATGGTCGAGGCCGGCCTGCCGCGTGACCTGGCGCGCCGGGCGCTCCTGCCCCTGTGGACCGCCGCGGCCGAGAACGCCCGCGCCGCGGCGTTCCCCGCGTCGCTCACCGGCCCGGCCGTGCGGGGCGACCTCGAGACGGTTCGCGCCAACATGGAGGCGCTCGCCGGCGATCCCACGGCGCAGGACGTGTATCGGGTGATGACGGAGGCGATTCGGGCGATGGTGCGGTGAGTCAGGGAGGCGCTCGCTGGCGCTCGCTCAGGGAAGCGCTCGCTACGCGCTTAGGGAAGCGCTCGCTACGCGCTTAGGGAAGCGCTCGCTACGCTCGCTGAGGGAAGCGCTCGCTGACGCTCGCTGGGGGAAGCGCTGCGCTGGGGGAAGCGGCGGCGACGCCGCCTGAGGGAGCGGAACAACATCAATGGTCTGCACGACGTGAGTGCCACGCGCATGCCCGCGCGATCCGGCACTCTCCACCCTGAG
>DASYXE010000245.1:0-3287 GCA_035935375.1 Gemmatimonadaceae bacterium
TAGGCGGCTGGGTCCACGGCAAGCGCAATCTGGGTGGGCTGGTGTTTCTCGACCTGCGCGACCGCGACGGCATCGTGCAGGTGTCGGTCGATCCCGCACTCGTCGGCGACGCGGTGCGCGACACCGCCGCGGCCGTGGGCAAGGAAAGCGTCGTGCTCGTCGAGGGCGACGTGGTGCGACGGCCCCTCGAGGGGGTGAACCGCGAGATGGCGACGGGCGAGATCGAGGTCAAGGCGCGTTCGGTACGCGTCGTTGGGCCGGCGGTGACGCCGGCCATTCCGGTCGCGCGAGCGAAGGGCGAGTCGCTGCCGTCGGAAGAACAGCGGCTGCGCTACCGCTACCTCGACCTGCGCCGGCCGGAGCTGCAGCACAACATGATCCTCCGCCATCGGCTCATGCAAACGGCGCGTCGGTTCCTCACGGACGAAGGGTATCTCGAGATCGAGACGCCGATCCTCACCAAGCCGACGCCCGAGGGCGCCCGCGACTACATCGTGCCGAGTCGTCTGCACAAGGGCGAGTTCTACGCGCTGCCGCAATCGCCGCAGCTGTACAAGCAGCTGCTCATGGTGTCCGGGTTCGACCGCTACTTCCAGATCGCGCGCTGCTTTCGCGACGAGGACCTGCGCGCCGAGCGGCAGCCGGAATTCACGCAGATCGACATCGAGGCATCGTTCGTCGAGCAGGCCGACATCATCCGCCTAACGGAAGGCTTGTTCGCCGAGCTGTGGCGCGAGGGCGGCCACGAGGTCACGCCTCCGTTCGAGCGGTTGCGCTATGCCGATGCCATGGAGCGTTACGGCAGCGATCGTCCGGATGTGCGCTACGGTCTCGAGCTCTTCGACGCCACCGCCCTGTTCGCGGCCACCGAGCTCGGCATCGCGCGCTCGGCGATCGCGGCCGGGGGACGCGTGCGCGGGATCCGGGTGCCTAACGGATCGACGCTGTCGCGCAAGCAGGTCGATGAGCTCGAGGCGCTGGCCAAGGGCGCGGGCGCCGGCGGACTCCTGCGCCTCAAGCGCGAGGGCAGCGAGCTCACGGGTCCGCCCGCGAAATTTCTCGACGCCGGCGCTCGCGAGCGCCTCGCGCTCGCCGACGGCGACCTGGCGCTCTTTGCGGCGGGCCCCGACCGTGTGACCAACCCGGCGCTCGACCGCGTGCGTCAAGACGTGGCGCGCGTGATGGGCCTGGTCCCGGACGGTGTGCTGCGCTTCCTGTGGGTGACGGATTTCCCGATGTTCGAGTGCGACCCGGCGACCGGTGCGTTAGGCCCGACCCACCACCCGTTCACCGCGCCGCAGCCCGAGGACGCCGCGCTGCTCGACACGGATCCGCTCCGTGCGCGGGCGCAGGCGTACGACATCGTGCTCAACGGCATGGAGGTGGGCGGCGGCAGCATCCGGATCCACGACCCCGAGATGCAGCGCCGCGTGTTCTCGCTCATCGGGATCGATGACGAGACGGCCCACCGGCGGTTCGGCTTTCTGCTCGAGGGCCTGCGTTCGGGCGCGCCGCCGCACGGCGGCATCGCCATGGGTGTCGACCGGATCGCCATGCTGCTGGCCGGGGCGGGCTCGCTGCGCGACGTCATCGCTTTTCCGAAGACGACGACCGCGAGCGCGCTCTTCGAGGGCGCGCCGAGCCCGGTGCCGGACGCCGATCTGCGGGCGCTGCACGTGCGCATCGACGGCGCGGGCGAGGTGACGGTGTGAGCGACGAATCCATCACCCACCGCCTGAGCACCGAAGGCGCGGACCTGCTGACGCTCGCCGGCGTCAACGACGCGAACCTCATCCAGTTGTCGCGCATGACGGGGGCGAAGGTCTCGCTGCGCGGCGATGCGCTCACGCTGAGCGGACCGCCGGCCGTGGTCGAGCGCGCGACGCCGATTGCCCAACGCATGCTCGACGCCGCGCGCCAGCTCGTGCCGCTCGGCCCCGACGACGTGCAGCGGTTGGGCGAAGAGGGCGCCATCGACGGCAACGGCAACGGCACGGGCGCCGCGGACGAGACGCGCATCGTGCTGCCCGGTGTCCGCCGCATCATCCAGCCCAAGACACCGGGTCAGGCGGCGTACCTCACGCTCATCGCCGAGCACGACATCGTCGTCGGCATCGGCCCGGCCGGCACGGGCAAAACGTACCTCGCGGTGGCGATGGCGGTGGAGGCGCTGGCGCGCAAGCGTGTGCGGCGCATCGTGCTCGCGCGGCCGGCGGTGGAAGCCGGTGAGAGCCTGGGCTTCCTCCCGGGCGACCTGCAGGCCAAGGTGGATCCCTACCTCCGCCCGCTCTACGACGCGCTCGACGACATGATGCCGCCCGAGCGCATCATGAAGGCGCTCGAGACCCGCGTGATCGAGATCGCGCCGCTCGCGTACATGCGCGGCCGCACGCTGGCCGATGCGTTCGTGATTCTCGACGAATCGCAGAACGCCACCAGCGCGCAGATGAAGATGTTCCTCACCCGGTTAGGCGTGAACTCGAAAGCCGTCATCACCGGCGACAAGACCCAGATCGACCTGCCGGCGCGCGAGCAGTCGGGCCTCATCGAGATCGAGCGCATTTTGAAGGGGATCGACGGCATCGCGTTCCACTATCTGACCGACGCCGATGTGATCCGGCACCGGTTGGTGCGCGACATCATCCGGGCGTACGCGCGCGACGCGGGGACCGACTAACGGTGGCGATCCGCCTGCCGATCGAGCGCAACGCCGCCGGAGTCGGCGGCCCGCCGTTCACGACGCGGGCACGTGTCGGATACCATGGTCTCCGCATCGCGCTGTTGGTCCTGCTGGCCGTCGTCACCTATCTGCTGTTCCCGAACGCGCCGGCGGTGGATTCGCCCATTTTCGAGGTCGGGTCCGTGGCTACGGAAAACGTGATCGCGCCGTTCGCCTACGTGGTGCCCAAGTCGCCGGCGGCGCTGGCGCAGGAACGCAACGAGCTCGCGCAGTCGGTGAAACCCATTCTCGAGTATCGGCCGGCCGCGCTCGATTCGGCGCAGAGTCAGCTCCGCGCGTTCATCGACTCGCTGTCCGTGACGGTCCAGCGTGGGGCCGATGCACACGCGACGGCTGCCGCCCAACGGACGTCGGTGGTGGCCGCGGCCGGGTTGCAGGGCGTCACGCTCACACCGCCGGAAGCGGACTATCTGACGTCCGGCGCGCGGCGCCGCGCCATGCTCGACGCGGTGCGCCGCGCGTATGCGCGCTGGCTGTCGGCCGGCATCGCCGCGGGCGCGACGGTGGACGACCTCCGCGGCGACGTGATCGTGAGGCGCGAGGGCCA
>DASYXE010000246.1:0-1886 GCA_035935375.1 Gemmatimonadaceae bacterium
GCACACACCGATTGAATCCACCGCGCCCTTCTTTCCATTGTGCTCCGCACTCTCCGCCGCACAGCGCGATCACTTTCGTTATCCTTGGTTTCCCTTTTGTCATCCTTCTCGAGCAGTTGCAGTTTTCGCCTCCGCACTGCCGCTCGGCTCGTCCGCCCGCAACACGGACGCTAGCAACATTTCAGGTGCGGTCCACTAGACCCGCCCGCGGCCGCTCGTCAGTGCAGCTGCACGGTGCGGCTGCGGTCGATGAGCACCACGAGCACTTTCGCCACGGCGGTGAGTGTCGCAATGCGTGAGTTCACCGCGTTGTCGCCGAGCTCGATGCGCGCGCGCAGGTACCAATCGCGCGCCTCGCGTGCCGCGCCCAAGGCGAGCTCGTAGAACGGCACGCGATCGTTTTTGGACATCCGGCTGTACCCGGCGGCGATCTGCGCGCCGATGGATGCGGTCGCTTCCACCAATCGCCCGGCAATGCCCTCGGTAACCGGATTGGACACGAGCCGCCGCGCGTCGTGCGAGGCCAGCTCCGCCACGTAGAGCGCGGCGCGATATACGCGCAGCGACCAGATCGGATCCGTGCGGATGTCGACCGGCACGCCGCGCTCCCAATCATCGTACTTCACGACCCCTCGCTTCCGTTGCGGTCGCGACAAATACTCGGCGGCGAGTGCTCGGACATCATCATCCCAGCGCACGTCGTTGCGTTTTCATACGGTCGTGGGCAATCCCCCCGGATCGGATCGGCGCACCGCGCGATTCCATTGGTGCGCCTTCCGGTCTGATCCATCTATTGTGAGGCTGCACGCGCGAGAGTAGTTTGGTCCGAATTCCAACCCCTCTTATGCCGACGCCACCGAAAAAGCTTCGCAAGCACTACACGAACAACGACCATCCGGCGGTCATTCTGCGTTTCGAGGATGGCCATGAGATCGCTGTTCCCAAGGGGACCAGCAAATCCTTCGACGCGTACGAGGGCGAGACGGTGAAAGTGCTGGCCGTCTACGACAAGAAAACGGGAGAGCGCGAGCTGCTCGTGACCAAGAAGGCGGGCGAGTTTCCTGATGGGTAACCGCCTCGCCCTGCCGCGGTGGACGCGCGGCGCGGCGTTGGCCACTCTGCTCCTCCTTCCTGCCTGCGCGCGCGGACAGGGCACCGGCGCTCAACTCGCCCCGGTTCGCGCCGACACCGCCCACCTTCGTCGCACCCTCGATTCACTCGCTGACGCACATCACGGCGTCGTCGGCTACAGCATCATCGACCTCGACACCGGCGACACGCTCACGCGCCGGGGCGACGAGACGTTTCCGACGGCGAGTCTGATCAAGGTCCCGATTCTCGTCACGCTGTACGACCTGGTTGCGAAGCACCAGATCGCGCTCGACGATCCGCTCACGCTGCTCGACATCGACAAAGTGCCGGGGTCGGGCTCGCTGCAGTTCATGCACGATGGTGCGACGATCACCGTGCACGACGCGGCGTGGCTCATGGCCACGCAGAGCGACAACACGGCCACCAATCTGCTGCTCGACCGCATCATCATTCGCCGCGTGTGGGCGAAAATGGAATCGCTCGGCCTGATGCACACGAAGGTGCACTCCAAGACCTTCCTGCGCATCTCGAGCGTCGCCATGGACAGCTCGGCGAAATACGGGTTGGGCGTGTCCACGCCTAACGAGATGGCGCACCTGTTCGTGCTGCTCGCGAAAGGCCAGGCCGTGAACCCGGCCGCCGACTCGGCCATGCTCGACATCCTCGAGCACAACGAAGACAACACGCTGCTCCAGCGCGACCTCGATAATGTGCGCGCCGCGCACAAGACTGGTGCCGTGGACGACGCGCGCACCGAGTGTTCGCTCTTCTATCTGCGCTCGCGCGTGGTGGCG
>DASYXE010000247.1:0-3242 GCA_035935375.1 Gemmatimonadaceae bacterium
GCCTCTGTCCGTGGACATCGTGTCGTTGACGCCGCGTGGGCGTCGTCTGACGGCGCTGCTCGTGCGCGCGGGCGAATCGCGGTCCAAGGAACGGTGGGAGCTGCCGTGCGACGCGCCGCGCGCCGATGAAACGATCGACGATGCCGCGGCCCGCGTAGAACGAGCGGTGCTGGGCGGACCGCCCGCGCTACTCGAGCAGATCGCGGCGTTCGGCGACCGCCGCCGGCATCCGTCCGACGCCGTCGTTTCAATCGGATACGTCGCGCTGGTCGCTGCCGGTTCCAGCGAGTCGCCGGGCGACAATGCCGCATGGTACCCGGTCGACGAGTTGCCGGCGATCGCGCCGCGTCAGCGCGCCATCGTCGAGGGCGCGATGTACGCCGTCCGCGCGCGGCTGGATCAGTCGCCCATCGCGTTCCGCCTGTTGCCGCCGACGTTCACGCTGAGCCAACTGCAAGAGATCTACGAGCTGCTGCTGGGCCGGCGCCTGCACAAGGCGAGTTTCCGACGGGCGCTCCACGCATCGTGGCTCGTGGAGCCGACGGACGAATGGCGCAGCGAGGGTCGCGGTCGTCCGGCACAATTGTTCCGATATGCGCCTCGCAAGCGGCGCGGCAGCCGGCGCGGCGTGCGGTTCGAGGGCGTGAGCGGAACGCTCGTCGGGTAGTCCTCGTGACGCAACCATGACGGGATCGCGACCCGAGCGCGGTTGTTGCGTACGAGATTTTAGTTGCAAAATGTGTCTAAGGACGAAGAGGTCCACCGTGGGATGGAGGCGCGCACATCGCGCTCCGTGATGGCGCCCGCTCGCAACCCACCGGCATCGCCCGGTTTCTCAGGGTCATGACGGCGCGCGCGCGGTCGCTTCACTCGGTCGATGGCCTCGCGCTTCGACGGCTGGCCGCAGCTCGGGCCGCCGGTCCAACGGCCGAAGCGGCGACGACGCCACGGCGGCGGAGAGCGGCGCAGCGGTATGGCGTGGAGGTCTAACGGAGAGTGGCGGCGTCCCGGGCCCGGAGCGCCGCCACTCGTCGTATCAGCCGAGGTCCGGTGCCGCGCCGTGCTTGGCGCGCCGCGACTGCCAGATGAGGAGCCCGCGCGCGACGGCGACGTTGTCGGCCGCGATCTCGTAGAGCGTGCGGAACGCCGCCGATTGCGTGGGCGCGCTGATCTCGGCGATGACGGGGGGCGGGTGCCCCTCGCGGCGGCGCGAATCGCTGCGCCGCTCGACCGCGACCCGGCACGAGACCGACGATCCCTCGTCGCTCGTCGCCTCGATCGTCACCAGGCCGCCGCCGGGCAGCTCACGTAGATAAAGAAACACGGCACTCGATCATGGAAGGACGAAAATTGTGCGCCGGCAGGCGCATCCGCCTAACGCTCTACCTGATACTGGCGCGGGGGCGTCGTCGTTTGCCGCCCGCTGTCGCACGAGCGCGGATGGCGGTCGCCGGGTTCCCTTGTTTGAGGCCAAGACGCCAGAGATCACCCGTTCGCTCGAGACGCTCCGGCATCGTGGCAAGAGTGAAATCGCCCGGCTCGAGCGATTCGTCCACCTCATCCCAGGCCAGCGGAGCCGACACGGTTGCACGCGGCTTCGCGCGCACCGCGTACGCGGCCGCGACGCTCTTTCCGCGCGCATTTTGCAAGCAATCCACGTATACGCTGCCGCGGGGCCGGTTGTCGAGAGCGCGCTCGACTGTAGCCTGACGCGCGTGCCGCTCGACCACGCGTGCCGCCGCATCCTGCGTGATCGCGAGCGCCGTGCGATACGACGTCGAGCGCGGCAATGGGATGGCGATGTGAATGCCTCTCGATCCGGACGTCTTTGGCACCGAGCGGAGACCCATGTCATCGAGCGTCTCGCGAATCCAAAGCGCCACGCGGACGACGAGCGTGAAGGACGCGCCGGGGCCCGGGTCGAGATCGATGATCGCGTAGTCGGGATCGTCGAGACTTCCGATGCGGGACATCCATGGGTCGGCGGAGATGCAGCCCAACTGAACCAGGTGCAACAGGGTTGGGAGGTCGCCCCCGACGAAGCGGCGTTGTTCCTTGCCTTCGGCCGCAACGTTCTCGACGCGCACGCCAGCGGGCACGTCGTCGTGGGCATTCTGCTGAAAGAACAGCTCGCCGTTGACTCCGTCCGGAGTGCGCTTGAGCACGAGGGGCCGGTCGGCGATAGTGGGCAGGATGAATTTGGCGACGCGCGCGTAGTATCGCATCACGTCGCCTTTGGTCGCGCCTATATCCGGGAAGAACACTTTCTCGAGGTGCGACACCTCAATCGAGCGGCCTGGCGCGACTTCAATCGCGCCGGAGCCACGGTCGTGCTCCAGGCGCTCGAGCTCGGACACCACGTTCGAAGCGGACGTTGATCGTTCGGCCGCGCGACGCGTGGGTGGTCTCGTTCGTGTCGTGCGTGAGCGACGAGCAGCCATGCGGACTCCGACTTGAAAGCGGCGTGCACGGTCATGCGTAGCATCGAACAATTCCATGCACAAGATGTGCTAACGCCACAAACAAAAAGCTCCGGCATCGTTGCCGGAGCTTTTTGGAATGGGGCGCTCGATAGCGGGATCAGAGCTTCTGCACCTCAGCTGCTTGGGGGCCCTTCTGGCCTTGCACGATTTCGAACTCGACTTGGTCGCCCTCGGCGAGCGACTTGAAGCCGTTGCCTTGAATCGCGCTGAAATGGACGAAGACGTCGGGGCCGCCTTCACGCGAGATGAAGCCGTACCCTTTTGCGTCGTTGAACCACTTCACGGTGCCCGTGATGCGAGACATGGTACCTTACCTCTCCCCCTGTGTGGGGTGAAACTGTGATGCGAGATCCCGCTCGAGAGACTGGAACCGCGCGGGTTCCAAGAGCCTGCCCAACGTGATCGTAGGACGAGCCGCAATTTAAACATCCGGTTTTGGGGATGCCACGGCGGCAACGCCCAAATACTTCATGAATCGGGCCACTCATGAAAACGCTGCTACGCGAGGAAGTTCGAGCAATCTGTGCAGCCATGTCCATGGCGGCACAGCGCGTGTTTCGCGAAGAGCGGTGCGGAGGAGCTTAGGCGGCGCCTGCTATGTATCGCGCGATGCGCCCGCAGTTCGCGCAGCGCAGGGTCACGTGTGAGCGCGGAGGGGGAGGTGTCGAGTCCGGGTCCCGAACGATATCGCCGGAGCATGACGGACAACTGAGAGGCATTCCATTCCGATCGTGCGAGATGAGCTGAAGAGCTTGGGCG
>DASYXE010000248.1:0-6141 GCA_035935375.1 Gemmatimonadaceae bacterium
GCCGCGGCCGGGACCGCGGAGCGCGTGCGCGATGTCGTCGCGCGAACCGGTCTGCCGGTTGCACCGCCGCCGGCGCTCTCGCCGGAACGTCTGCTGGCACTCACTCGTACGGATAAGAAAGCGCGAGCCGGCGCCGTTGAGTACGCGCTGCCGCTCACGATCGGCACCATGGCCGGCGCCGATACGCAGTGGAGCGTGCGCGTCGGCGACGACGACGTCCTCGCGGTGTTGCGGGCCGCATCGCGCTGATCATCCTCGAGGAGTCCCGCGTGGCACCACGCGTATTCATATTCGCCATCGTCGTCAGCATCGTCGGACTTGCGTTCGCCGCGTATTTGCTCGACGTGCCCCCGCTGTGGATTGTGATTGCGGTCGCACTTGTGGTCGTTCGCTCGGGCGTTTCGATCTGGCGCCGCGTGCGACGCGAGCGAAAGCAGGAGGCCGTGAAGGCCGATTCGCCCTAGGCGCGGCCGCAGGTTCGCTGTTCCATCGGGCCGCATTCACGCGCGCGGAAGAACGCATGGGAGTCGCAAATCGTTGTGCCCCAATGCAATTACCCTGCGGCGACACAACGACCTATAACGGTATGAATCGTGGCTGTTGACCTAACCGGGGGCTCGCGTTATCGTGCGCTCCCCTGGCGGTATCGCGCACGCAAGGCTTCCCGGTTCGTCCACCTTTTTGAGACAGGAAAGGGGCGAGTATGGAGCATGTGGCCGAGAGCAGGTCCAAAGGGTTTTTTCGCTCTTCTCCCTCCACAGCCTTCGATCAGTATCTACAGGACATCCAGAAGCTTCCCCTCATAACCGAACCAGAAGAGGAACGACGACTGGCGCGTCGCGCACAGAAGGGCGATGAGCGCGCCGCGGAACGTCTCGTGACCGCCAACCTTCGATTCGTCATCTCGTACGTCAAGAAATATCAGGGGCACGGTCTGGATCTGAGCGAGTTGGTGGCGATTGGGAACGAAGGACTGCTCAAAGCCGTCAAGAAGTTCGATCCGGACCAGGGCGTGAAGTTCATCTCGTACGCCGTATGGTGGGTCAGACAAGCCGTCCTGAAAGCCCTCGCCGAACAGACCCGCTCCGTCCGCATTCCCCTCAATCAAAACTCGCAGCTCATCAAGCTCGCTCGCGCCGAAACGGTGCTCGCGCAGGTGCTCAAGCGCGACCCCACCGACGACGAGATCAGCCGCTTGATCGAAGAGACGCCCGAGACCGTACGCGCGGCGCGGCAGATGTCGGCCACCGAAGTGTCGCTCGACGCGCCCATCGACCGCAGCGACCGCGAAGCGGCAACGTTAGGCGAGCGGTTCGTCGGCGTCGACGGCATCGAGATCGAGGACACCACCGACTTCAAGCTGATGCGCGAGTTCATCGACCGCGCGTTCCGCAAATACCTGACGCCGCGCGAGCGCAAGATCCTCTACTTGTACTACGGTCTCGAGGAAGGATCCGAAGCGATGACGCTCGAGAAGATCGGCGCGCTGATGGGCGTCACGCGCGAGCGCATCCGCCAGATCCGCGAGCGCGCCTTCGAGAAGCTGCGCGACTCGCCCGATGGCGCTGCCCTCGCCGGATTCTGGAACGCCGCCTGACCGCACCGTCCGCTCCGCCTAACTGACCACGGCGCGACCCCATCTGGGGGCGCGCCGTCTGGTTTTCACCACCCGCGCTCCCTACATTCCGGCTGTGGACGCTCGCTTGCTGCCGTTGTTCCCGCTGCCGGTCGTCCTCTTTCCCGGCACCGCGCGACCGCTGCACATCTTCGAGCCGCGCTACCGGCGCATGCTCGCCGACTGCCTCGAGGGAGACCGGCGCTTCGGCCTGCTCTTTTGCGCCGACACCGAGCACGAGCGCGCCCTTCCCCCGGGGCAGGTCGGCTGCGTCGCGCGCATCGAAACGGCCGACCCGCTCCCCGACGGCCGGTCCAACATCATCGTCGCCGGCGAAGACCGGTTCGCGCTCGCGCGCTTCGTCGAGAGCGACTCGCCGTATCTCGTCGGCGAAATCGTCGACTACGTCGACGAGCCCGAGCTCGACGCGGAGCTCGACCCGCTCGCCGACAGCGTACGCACCGCATTCGAGCGCCTCGTGCTGGCCGTGCGCGCGATCGCCGACCAGCGCGCGCCCGTTCCCGAGCTGCCGCACGATCCATCGCGCATCGCCTATCACGTCGCATCGGTGATCGACACGCCGGTCACCGCGCGATACGAGCTGCTGCGCTCGCGATCCGCCCTCGCGCGCCTGCGCGCCGTGGCCACCATCCTCGAGCAGGCGGTCCCAGCGGTCGAGCGACGCGCCGCCCAGCACCAGCGCGCGCGGACTAACGGAAGCGGGCACGACACCGCGGGTCACGCCTCGTGACGCGGTCCGAGCTCGCCGACGCACTCCGCGCCATCGTCGGCCCGCGCGGCGTGCTGTCGCGCGCATCCGAGCTCCTGCCGCTGAGCGCCGACGGGCTGCCGACGTACCGGCTTCCACCGAGCCTGGCGGTGCTGCCGTCGACACGCCAGCAGGTGATCGATGTGGTGCGCGTGCTGGCCCGCGAGCGCGTTGCCTTCGTGCCGCGCGGCGCGGGAACCGGCCTGTCCGCCGGCGCCCTCGCCACGGATGATGCCGTGATCATCGGTCTCAACCGCCTCACGCGCATCATCTCCATCGACCCGGCCAATCGCCTGGCGGTGGTCGAGCCCGGCGCAGTCAACGTCTCGCTCACACGCGCTGCCGCCGCACACGGACTGCACTACGCGCCCGACCCGTCGAGCCAATCCGCGTGCACCATCGGCGGCAACGTCGCCGAAAACTCCGGCGGTCCACACTGCCTCAAGTACGGCGTCACGCTGAACCACGTCGCCGCCGTCACCGTGCTGCTGCCCGACGGCGAGATGTGCACGTTAGGCAGCGCCGATGGTGAGACGCCCGGCTACGACCTGTTGGGCGCCTTCGTCGGCTCGGAGGGATGTTTCGGCATCGCGCTCGATGTCACGGTGCGCCTCGTGCCGAATCCGCCCGCCGTCCGCACCATGCTCGCCGACTTCATGTCCATCGAGGCCGGCGCGCGCGCCACGTCGGCCGTCATCGCCAGCGGCATCTTGCCCGCGGCCGTCGAGATGATGGATGGCCCCACGATCCGCGCCGTCGAAGCGTCCATCTACGCCGCAGGATATCCGGCCGACGCGGAAGCGGTGTTGCTCATCGAGCTCGACGGTCTCGACGCCGGCATCGATGACGAGGTGCGCCGCGTCGAGGCGATGTGCACCGAGGCCGGAGCGCGCACCGTGCGCGTCGCGCGCGACGACGCCGAACGCGCACGCTTGTGGCAAGGTCGCAAGAAAGCGTTCGGCGCCATGGGCCGCGTCGCGCCCGCTCTCGTGGTACAGGATGCGGTCATCCCGCGTACGCGCCTGCCCGATGTCCTGCACACGATTCACGAGATCGCGGCGCGCTGGAACATCCAGGTGTGCAACGTCTTTCACGCGGGCGATGGCAATCTCCACCCGAATATCGCGTTCGACCCGCACGATGCCGACGCGACCGACCGCGTGCACCATGCCATGCGCGAAATCATGCGCGCGTGCGTCGATGCCGGCGGCACCATCACCGGCGAACACGGCGTTGGGCTCGACAAGCTCGAGTACATGCCGCTCATCTTCTCGCCCGAGTCGCTGGACGCGCAGTGCCGGCTCCGCGGCGCGTTCGACCCGGAGCGGCGCGCGAATCCCGGGAAGGTCGTGCCCATCCACGCCTGCCGCGAATGGCTGGCCTCACCGGCTGCACGGGCACTCGCATGATGCCGGCCGACACCGCCGTGCGCGCGCGCACGACGCAAGACGTCGCCGCGACGATCACGGATGCCGCGGCGCGTCGCACACCGGTGCGCATCGTTGGACGTGGACACTGGCTCGACGCGGGCGCGCCCGCGATGCCGGCGACGCCGCTCGCGCTCGACGCGCTCTCCGGCATCGTCGCGTACACGCCGGGTGATCTCACGCTCACCGCGCGCGCCGGCACCACGCTGTCCGACATCGCCGCCGTCACCGCCGAGCATGGCCAGTGGCTTGCGCTCGACCCGTTCGGCACGGACGACGGCACCATCGGCGCGACGATCGCCACCTCGTCGGCCGGCCCGCTGGCGCACGCGTTCGGCACGCCGCGCGACGTTGCGTTAGGCCTCGAGGTGGTGACGGGGGACGGGTCCATCGTGCGGACCGGCGGGCGCGTCGTGAAGAACGTCGCCGGCTTCGATCTCACGCGGCTGTTCACGGGTTCCTGGGGGACCCTCGGCGCCATCACCGAGGTGACCGTCCGGCTCAGGGCGCGGCCCGAGGTGGACGAGACGTGGGCCATCGCGCTCGCCGATGACGACGCGATCGACGCCGCCTGCCGCGCCGCCCTGGGCGCGGCCGCGGCGCCGATCGCTCTCGAGCGGGTGGACGCGCCGCTGGCCGCGGCGCTCGGGTTAGGCACGAGCCCCGCGCTGCTCGTGCGCCTCGCCGGGGCGGCGGCGGCGATGCGGGCGCAGCGCGACGCGCTGCGTCCGCTCGGCGCCGCCGCCTTGGGCCCAGCCGACATCTGGCAGCGCCTCCGCGCTGCCGAACCGCCGGCCAGCACGGTCTTCCGCCTCTCGCATCTACCCGACCGCATCGCCGATACCTGGCAGCTCGCCGGCCACTCCCGCGCCGTGTGGCGCCACGCGACGCCGAGCCGCGGCATCGTCCGCGTCATCGTCGGCAACGCCGACGACGTCGCGGCGATGATCGCCCGCGCCGCCGCCGGCCGCTGTACGCTCATCGCCGAGCGCGCCCCGGCCGCCTTCTGGGCCACGGGCCACACGCCGGCGCCTAACGCAACGCTGGCCTCGCGCATCCGCGCCGCCTTCGACCCGGCCGGTATCCTGAACCCGGGCCTCGCGCCCGACGCGGCACGCTCGCCGGCCGCCCAGGCAACCGATGCCTGACCACGCGCCCCATTCCCCATTCCCTATTCCCCAAGGGACGGCGCCGAGCGCCGCCCCGCTTCCCTGTCAGGACACGCCCCTCGCCGGCGCCGTGCCGGGCATCATGACCTGCGTCCACTGCGGCTTCTGCCTGCAGGCCTGCCCCACGTACCTCGCGTTAGGCGACGAGAACGACTCGCCGCGCGGCCGCATCCTCCTCGCCCGCGCCCTCGTCGAAGGCACGCTTCCCCTCGACGACCCCGACGTCCGCACCCACCTGGATCGCTGCCTCGGCTGCCGCGGCTGCGAAACCGCCTGTCCGTCCGGCGTGCCCTACGGCCACATCCTCGAGGCCGCGCGCGCCACGCTCAACACGATCGAGCCGCCGCCGCGCCTCGCCCGCATCGTGCTCGCCGTCTTCGCGCGTCCGCGGCTCCTGGCCCTGGCCCTCGCCGGCGCGCGCGTCCTCCGCCTAACGGGAGTCGCCCGGCTGCTCGCGCGTCTCCCGGGCCGCGCGGGCTTCGCGTTCGCCATGCTCGCCGCCAGCGCGCCGCGCATCGCGAGCCGTCCCTACGCCACACGCCCGCGCGACATCCACGGGAGTGTCGCCGTGCTCGCCGGATGCGTCATGCGCGGGCTCTTCGCGCACGTCAATCGCGCCACCGAACGCGTGCTCGCCGCCAACGGCTATCCCATCGTCTCCGCCCCCGGCCAGCGATGTTGCGGCGCGCTCCACGCGCACACCGGCGACCTCGCCGGCGCGGCCGCCCTCGCCCGCCGCAACATCGCCGCCTTCGAGCAGAGCGGCGCCGAGTATATCGCCGTCAACGCGTCGGGATGCGGCCTCATGATCAAGGAGTACGGACACCTCCTGGCCGATGATCCCGCATGGGCCCAGCGCGCTGCCGCCATCGCTGCGCGCGCGCGTGACGCCAGCGAGCTCCTCGCCGATGCCGGCCCCGTGCCCGGTGCGCCGATCCCCCAGCGCGTCGCGTACGACGCACCCTGCCATCTCCTCCACGGACAACATCTCGCGCGACAACCGCTCATGGTTCTCGCCGCCATTCCGTCGCTCGACGTCACTCCGCTGCCGAACGCCGATCAATGTTGCGGCAGCGCCGGCATTTACAGCCTGGTTCAGCCGCAGCTCGCGCAGGACGTCCTCGCGCCCAAACTCGCCGAAATCGCGCGCGCCGGTGCGCC
>DASYXE010000249.1:0-1637 GCA_035935375.1 Gemmatimonadaceae bacterium
AGATTCCGCTCGAAGGGCGTCGTGCGGAAATGCTCATCCATCGCGTGGAAGCCGCCCAGCATCTCGGTGAACGCGCCGGGTCCGATCGCGATCATCGTCGACAGCCCGATGGCCGAGTCCATGGAGTACCGTCCGCCCACCCAATCCCAGAACTCGAACATGTTCGCCGTGTCGATGCCGAATTCAGTCACGGCCTTCGCGTTCGTCGATACGGCCACGAAATGCCGCGCCACCGCGGCCTCGTCGCCTAACGCTGACAACGCCCACGCCCGCGCCGTCCGCGCGTTGGTCATCGTCTCGAGCGTCGTGAACGTCTTGGACGACACGATGAACAGCGTTTCCGCCGGATCCAGTCCGCGCGTCGCCTCCACGAAATCCGTGCCGTCGACGTTCGACACGAATCCGAACGAGAGGTCGCGCTGGCTGTAGAAGCGGAGTGCCTGGTACGCCATCACCGGGCCGAGATCCGACCCGCCAATGCCGATGTTGATGACGTGGCGAATGCGCTTGCCCGTGTGTCCCAGCCAGTCGCCCGACCGCACGCGGTCGGCGAACGCACCCATGCGGTCGAGGACGCCGTGCACGGCGGGCACGACGTTGTCGCCGCCCACCGTGATCGTCGCATCGCGCGGCGCGCGGAGCGCCACGTGAAGGACGCTGCGCCGTTCGGTCACGTTGATGGCGTCGCCGCGGAACATCGCGTCGATGCGTTCGCGGAGTCCCGATTGCCGTGCGAGCTCGAGCAGCAGGCGCACCGTCTCGTCGGTCACGCGGTGCTTGCTGTAGTCGAGATAGAGGCCGGCGCCTTCGGCAACCAGGCGTTCGCCGCGCGCGGGATCCGAGGCGAAGAGCGTGCGCAGGTGCGCATCGCGGATGGTCCGATAGTGCGCGTCGAGCGCGGCCCATGCCGGCCGCTCGGTGAGCGGCAGCACGGGCACGGGGACCGACGTTGCGAGGGTGGTCATCGCGTCGACCTCTTGCGTCACTTGCCTAACGTACGCAACTGCTTGGCGGTGAGCAGCCAGGCGAGCGATCCGTTCCGGCCCTCGGCCGGCAAATCGATCGCGCAGGCTGCGCCCTTCTCGAGCTCCAGGATGGGCTCGCTGTGCTTGGTCAGCAGGTACGTCGCGAGGGCGGACAATTGGGGTTCGTGTCCCACGAGCGCGACGGTACCGACGCCGCGTTGGGCGCGCAACCATCGCGCCACCACGGGCGGTTCGACCTCCGGTTTCAAATGCTCGAGCACGACCGGCTCGATGCCGTCATACGCGCGCGCGACGATGCGCGCCGTCTGCGCGGCGCGACGATAGGGACTCGTCAGGAGGCGGTCGAGGTCCGGCGCCAGTTTGCGCAAGCCGAGTGTCGCGCGCCGCATCTTTTTCTTGCCGTCGGCGGTGACGGGTCGGTCCGCATCGGGCTTGCCGGTGCGTGCGAATTCCTCGCGAGTGCCGGCGAGGGCATGACGAACGATCAACACGCGCATCGGTTCGCTCCCAGGTCCCACCTGCACAAGTTAGCACGACACGCGACGCGCAACGACCGAGCCCCATCATCCTGTGGACGATGGGGCTCGGGTTGTTCGAGGTGCGCGAGGCGGGATTCGAACCCACGACCTTCGGCTCCGGAGGCCGACGCTC
>DASYXE010000250.1:0-12555 GCA_035935375.1 Gemmatimonadaceae bacterium
GCAATTGACGCGTTACTGTTGCCATGCAAGTGCTATGGTGATAAGAAGATTGCCTTGTAGCGAGGCTTTTCAGCCGCAGATGCCGAGCGTTGTTGGTGGGCCGTTCACACGGTCGACGACTTGCGTAGCTACCGCAAAATCATATACTTACCGGCGCCTAACCCAGCGGCTCGGACAGCCACGATGTGGCGCGCTCCTGCGCCCGCGATCCGACCCTCGTTTGCCCGCGACGTCACACACGCTGCGTCACCTCACTGCCCGATAGGGAGCGCACCATACCTATGGTGGACAAGCCGCAAGCCGCAGAGACCAAGGCCCCAGATGCGCCACCGGCCGCACCGCAAGGTCAGCCGGCCGTCCCGCGACGCGCCCCCGGACATCGCAGCACCGACGCGCGCGACACTGTCGCAGAAATGGCGCTCAGGGCACAGGAAATCAGTCAAGAAGCGGGCAGCAAGATCGCGCAAGCAATTAAGGATGTCATCAACGCCGCCGCCGGACTCGCTGGCTTTGCCATCGAAAGCGCCCGCGACATCGTCCAGTACATGGTACGACGCGGCCAGATGACGCAGGAAGAAGCCGACCGAATCATTCGCGAAGCCGAGGAAGCGCACGGCAAGCGCAAGCCTCTAGGAAAGCAGGCAGCCAGCCTGCCGCCGGCGCCGCCGATGATCGCGCCAGCCGTCAAGAAGCCAGCGCCATCGGATACCGACAAACAGGCCGCGCCCCAGGCCGCCGCACACGCCAAGCCGCCGGCAAAAGCGGCCAAGGCGACGCGTCCGGCGCACGCCGCCAGCCGGCCCGCTGCCAAGAAGCACTCGGCTGCGTCGCGTCCCAAGGCGAGCGCGAAGAAAGCCCCCAAGAAGAGGCGCTGAGTCACGGCGCGCCGGGCGCGCGCACACCGCGCTCGGCCGCCAGCCATCCCAAAAACTCGGCGACGGCGCTGGTGTCGTCGAGCTCGAACTCCGCAGCGGTGCGCGCCGCATCGTCCTGCGTGACGCGCGCTGTGACGGCCGCCGGCATCTGGGCGCGGAGGCTCGCGAATGCGTCTTCGTCGGTCGCGTCGTCGCCCACGTAAAGCACGGATCCTGGGCGCTGGCCGAGAATCTCGCGGGCGAGCTGCAGCGCCGCCGTACCTTTGTTTACGTCACGGTCAGGCCGGATCTCGAGCACCTTCTTGCCTTCCATCACGCGCAGTCCGCGGCCATCCGCCGCGCGCTGGACGATCTCGCGCAGCACCGGCGCGACGGACGGCGCCGCGAGCCGAAAGTGCACGCTCGCCGTCCAATGCTTGTCTTCGATGATCACGCCGGGCATCGACCGGACGGTCTCCGAGATCGCATGCAGCGCGGCCGCGATCGCGTCGCGCGCCGTACCTGACGTCGAGTCGGTCATCGCGGTGCCGTCGGGACGCACGATCTCGAAACCGTGATTGCCGACGATCCACGCGCCGCGCGCGCCGACCAGGCGCTCGACATCGGCCGCCGCACGCCCGGACACGAAGGCGACGGTCACCCCAGGGTGCGTCGCCAGCGCGGCAAGGAGGCGCTTGGTGTCCGCCGGCACCGCCGCATCATCCGGGCGCGGGGCGATAGGGGCCAGCGTGCCATCCACGTCGAGCATCGACACGAGCGGCGTCCCGGCAAGCCGCGCGGCGACGTCGGCGGCGACGGGAAGCAGCGCACGGGTCACGCCGCGCCGGTCTCCTGCGAGCGCTCGGCGATGATTGCCTCGGTCCGGCTGAGTATCGCCGCCAGCCAGTCGAAAATCGTCCGGCTCCGCAGCTGCGTCCGCATGCGGTGCATCCGCACCCGCCGCTCACCATCGCCCATGTGCACCGCGCGGCGGATGCCTTCGACGAAGCCGTCGATGTTGAATGGATTGATGAGCACCGCGCCATCGATCTCTTCCGCGGCGCCGGTGAATCGGCTCAACACCAACACGCCGCGTTCTTCGATCTGACACGCAAGGAATTCCTTGGCCACGAGATTCATGCCGTCTTGCAGCGACGACACCAGACACAAGTCCGCGGCACGATACACTCCGGCCAGCAGCTCCGCGCTCACGTTCTCGTGGACCAGTACGATCGGCGTCCACGTACGCGTGCGGAATCGCGCGTTGATCTCGAGCACGCCGCGCACCATCTCTTCCTCGAGCGACCGGTAGGCGGAAATCTCGGAGCGGGACGGCGTGGCGACGAGTAGGAAGGTGAACCGCTCGCGCATCTCGGGGTGCTGCTCCCAGAGCAAGCGCAGCGCGCGCAGGCGTTCCGGAATGCCCTTCGTGTAGTCGACCCGGTCGACGCCGACGCCTAACCGACAATCGTTCTTCGCGTATCGCGAGCGCAACCGCTCGGCGAGCGCCGTGTTCACGGGGGTCGCCGCCATCCGCTCGTAGCGATCGACGTCGATGCTGATCGGGTACACGCCGATCTCGACCTCGCGCCCCTCGAACCGAATGGTGAACGTCTCTGCATCGATTTCGGCTTCGGGGATGAATTCGGCCACGCAGCCGAGGAAATTGAGCGCGTACCGCTCTGTGTGAAACTCGATGAGGTCGTTGCCGAGGAGTCCGCGGAGCAGCGCCTCGTCGACATCGACCGGAAGCAGGCGCAGTATGTCGGCGGGTGGAAACGGGATGTGCCAGAACTGATGCAGCAACTGCGGCTCGACGATCTCGCGGATCATCGCCGCGGCGAGTGCGAAGTGATAATCCTGGATCCACACGATCGGTGATTTGTCCGCGCGACGGATTTCATCGGCCACTGCGTGCGCGAACTTCGCGTTCACCGTTTGGTATCGCTCCCAAAACTCATCGCGATAGGAGAAGTGCTGGACGAGTAGATGACACAGTGGCCACAGCGAGCTGTTGGCGAAGCCCAGGTAGAAGCCTTCGATCTCGGCGGCATCGAGGAAAACTCGCCTGAGCGCGTACGCGTTGGTTTGTGGCGGTACGCGCAAACGTCCCTGCGCGTCCGCGGTGCTCTTGTCGGCGCTGCCCGAGCCCCACGCGACCCACACGCCGTGGGTGGCCTGCATCGTCGGGTCGAGCGCGGAGACGAGGCCGCCGGGTGGTTGTCGCACCTCGATCGCGCGCTCGCCGCCGGCGCCTTCGACGAACCGGTGCTCGTACGGCTCACGGTTCGACAGCATGATGAGTGTGCGGTCAACGAGGTATCGCGAGAGATCGGGCATCGGGCACCTGGCGCACGCACGAAAGGACGGGAAGCTCTATCATGGCCCACACTCAACAGTCTGGCAATCGAGCGGGCACGGACTAGCTTTCGATTTCCCTCCGCCGCGAACCCCGCTGCTTCCGATGAATATGCACTCGCTTCGACGGTTTGGCTCTCGTCGCTGCCATGGCACGGCACCTCGCGTGCCGTCGTTCGAGCTGAACCGTGCGTGACGTCGCCGCGCGCGCGCCGGTGCGCATCGATTTCGGCGGCGGTTGGACGGACGTGCCGCCGTACCCAGAGGAGGAAGGCGGGTGCGTGTGCAATCTCGCGATCGCGCGCTATGCGACGGCGCGCCTCGCCGAGCGGGGCGCTGGGCTGCACGTGGATGCGCACGACGACGACCAGGCCTTACCGCGCGCGGCGCTCGAGCACGCCGGCCTGTCGAGCGTATCCCTGCACTTGCGCAACGACTTTCCGCGCGGCGCCGGATTGGGCGGATCGTCGGCGGCCGGCGTTGCGATTCAAGCGGCGCTTGCGGCGTGGCGCGGAGAAGCCGTCGACGCCACCTCGCTCGCCGAGCGCAGTCGAGCGGTGGAAACCGAAGGGCTGCGCGTGCCCGGCGGCAGCCAGGATCACTACGCGGCTGCGTTAGGCGGAGCGCTCGAGCTCCGTTTCGGCGCCGCCGTCGACGCGCGGCGCCTCGCGCTCACGCCCGCCCGCCGGGCGGAGCTCGAGCGCCGCTGCATCGTGGGCTTCACCGGCGAGTCGCGGATCTCCGGTCACACCATCACGGCGGTGATCGACGCGTATCGAGCGCGCGAGCCGCGTGTGAGCACGGCGCTGCGGCGCATGGCGGCGCTCGCGGCGCGGATGGCCGCGGTGTTGGAGCGCGGGTCCCTCGACGAACTCGCTGCGCTCGTCGATGAGCACTGGCGGTTTCAGCGCAGCCTGCACGAGCGCATATCGACGCCGGCTATCGAGCGCCTGCTCGACGTGGCGCGGCGCGCGGGCGCCACGGGCGGCAAAGCGTTAGGCGCGTCGGGCGGCGGCAGCGTGCTCGTGATCGCGCCCGAAGCGGCGGTCGACGGCGTGCGCGCCGCGGTGGCGTCCGTGGCCGTGCCGCTTTCCTTCACGATCGACTCGGACGGGGCGCGCCTCGTCGACGTCGCGGTGCCGGCATGACGGTCGCGCGCGGCGACGCGGTGGCCCTCACGCGCACGCTCGTGCGCGTCGATTCGCGCAACCCGTCGCTCGTGCCCGGTGCGCCGGGCGAAGGGCCGGTCGCGCGCGCGCTCGCCGAAGTCTTGCGCGCGTGGGGCTTCGCGGTCGAGGTGGACGACGCGGCGCCTAACCGACCCAACGTGGTGGCCCGCGTCGGGCCGGCGGGCGGGCGCACGCTCATGTTCAACGGCCACCTCGACGTCGTAGGCACGGACGGCATGACGCACGCGCCGTTCGCAGCGGACGAGCGCGACGGCTCCCTCTGGGGACGCGGCTCGTCCGACATGAAGGGCGGCGTCGCGGCGATGTGCGCGGCGGCCGCTCGCGCCGACGACACGGGCCTCGAATGCGAGCTGATCATGACGGCCGTGGCCGACGAAGAGTGGGACAGCATCGGGACGCGCGCCGTGATCGCGCGCGGCGTTCGAGCCGACGCGGCCATTGTCACCGAGCCGACGCGCCTCGCGATCGCACCGGCGCACCGGGGCTTCGTCTGGACGACGGTCACGGTCCATGGACGCGCGGCGCACGGCAGCCGCTATGACGTGGGCATCGACGCGATCCGCCACGCGGGCCTGCTGCTGGCAGAGTTGGACGCGCTCGAATCGCGCGAGCTCGTGCAGCGCACGCACCCGCTGCTGGGCCGCGCGTCGTGGCACGCGTCGATGATCGACGGTGGGTTAGGCATGTCGACCTATCCCGATCGGTGCACGCTTCGCATCGAGCGCCGCACGCTGCCCGGCGAAACGCCCGCGCAGGCCGTCGAAGAAGTGCGCGCGGCGTGTGCCCGTGTGCGCGCGCATCGCCCGTCCTTCGACGCCGAGGTTGCGTTGGACCTTTCCCAGAACCCCAGCGACGTCGCAACCGATGCACCTGTAGTGCGACGTTTGTCGCGCGCGCTCGCATCGGCGGGAGACACAGCGCGCATCGAAGGGCTCAGCGCATGGACCGACGCCGCGTTGCTCAACGAAGCCGGTATCCCCGCGATCTGTTATGGTCCGGGCGACATCGCCCGTGCGCACGCCGCCGCGGAATGGATCGAGGTGGCCGAGATCGAGCGCGCGACACGCGTTCTCACGCTGTTGGCGCAGTCGTGGGCGCACGACGAGGAGTCGGCATGGCGCGCTTGACCCCGGCACAGTACGATGCGCTGGAGAACGCGATCGCGAATGCCACACGGCTCGTCGTCATGCGGCGCGGAACGGAGTACGTGATCGTTCCGCTGCGCCTGCGAACCGATGGCCGTCACGAGATCATCGAGGCGCGCCATCCGACCACGGGCGACGCGCTCGCGTTCTCGCTCGATGACATCGACACGGTCCACGTCGTCCGTTAGGACGCAACAATCCTGTGCCCCACGAATGCCCAACGCCAGCATCGCGCCCGAGCTGATCGCCATCTACGCCGACGAATCGTGCCTCGGGAACGGACGCGAGGGCGCGAACCCGGGGGGCGCCGGCGGCCTCATCGAGGTCCCGCGCCAGGCGGGACACGAGCCGATCCGTCGCGATTACTGGCTCGCCGAGCCCGCCACGACCAACAATCGCATGGCGCTGCGCTCGGCAATCGAAGGGCTGCGCCTCGCCGGAATCGACGGGTCGTCACGGCACATCGTTTTCACGAGCGATTCACGATATCTGGTGGACGGCATGACATCGTGGGTCTACGATTGGGCGCGCCGCGGCTGGCGTCGAAAAAGCGGAGCGATCGAGAATGTCGCCCTGTGGCAGGAGCTCGTGGAGGCTGCACGGCGGCATCGCGTCGTCTGGCGGTGGGTGCGTGGTCACGCCGGACATCCGCAAAACGAGTATGCAAACGCGCTGGCGACGCGCGCGGCCACGCGTCAGGTCGGATCCAATGGCATGATCGATTCGGAGTTCGACGCGTGGCTCGCGGCGGAGCGTGCCCGTGGCCGGGTGACGATCGCGCCCGACCCCATGCCCGATCCCACCAGCTTCAGGCCGCCGCGAGAGTTACCGGCCGTTCCAACGGAGAGTCTTTTCTGAGATCCAGTCTCTCGGGAGAGCTCCGATGCGGAAGGTCGTGGTAATATTGGCGATTGGTGTCGCGTTGGGCTATTGGTTGGGGTGGTCGGACGCCCAGGTGAACCAGGATGATGTGGTGACACGCCTGGTGACCCGTGCGGGCGGGAAAACGCGCTCATCCCTCAAGTCGAACGCGGACCAAACCATGGATAGTCTCGAACGACATTGACGCGTCCCACACCGGTTCCGGCGCCCGATGCCCGCACCACGCTTCTCGCTACTCAGCGTCCTGATTCCCTGCTACAACGAAGAAGCCACCATCGAGCGCACGCTGGACGCGGTGTGCGCCCAACGGTCGCGCCTCCAGTCGTTGGGCTTAGGTCTCCAGATTGTCACCGTCGACGACGCGTCTAACGACGCGACGTACGACCGGCTCCAACGGCGAGCCGATGCGGGAGAGGACGGGCTCATCGTGGCCCGCCATCCTGAGAACCGCGGCAAGGGCGCCGCAATTCGCACCGCGCGGCAGCACGCGACGGGCGACCTCGCGATCATTCAGGACGCCGACCTCGAGTACGACCCCACCGACATCCCGGCGATGATCAAACCGATGCTCGACGGCCAGGCCGACGCCGTCGTCGGCTCGCGATTCGGTGGCGGCCGCGCGCATCGCGTGTTGTACTTCTGGCACCGCGTCGGCAACCTCGGCCTGACAGTCCTGTCCAACATGTTCACGAATCTGAACCTGACGGACATGGAAGTGGGCTACAAAGCGTTCACCATGGAAGCGTTCCGCCGGATGCATCTCACGAATTCGCGGTTCGGCATCGAGCCCGAGATCGTCGCCCGGCTCTCGCAAATGGGTGCGCGGGTGTACGAGGTGCCGATCAGCTACTACGGCCGTACGTACGCCGAGGGAAAAAAGATCACCTGGCGGGACGGCGTTGCGGCGCTCAACCACATTGCGCGCGCGCATCTGTCATGGCGCGCACAGGAGCGTCTGCCGAGCGCGCAGGCCTGAGCATCGCGCGCTAATGCCGTGACGCGCGCGACGAGCCGCGGGACAGACGATGTGAGATGCAGTGCAGTGACTCCGCGTCGAACGCGCGCCCTTGCGCGAGCGCGGGCCGTGCCGCCTATAATTGGCAGGGCGACGCGTCCCACCTCTTCGTGGAATCGGACATGGATGATCTCGACCGGCTTTTTCGACGTCTCGTGGAAAACATACGTAACGGCTATCCGGCCTACCTGTCGCACCACTTCGAGGTATCGGAACTCTACCAGAACCTGATTCCGTACCGTCACAACCGACGCGAGACAGGCATCGAAACCAACCAGGACTACGAGGTAGCCCTGTGTCGGTTGCTCGCCGGTGAGCGCGGGTACCTGGCCGTTGATGACGCGATGGCCGGTGCGATACGCGCGGAGCTCGCGACGCCCAATCCCAACACGGCGATCTTTCGAGAATTCGCCGCCTCGCGCATTGCGTTGCTCGCGGGCGCCCAACAACGCGCGGATGAAATGATCGTGGACTCGGACGCGGCACCGAAGGGCGTGGCGAGCAGCACTGCTCCGCGTGCACCAGTATCGCCGTCTCCGGCCGGACCGCGTCCCTCGTGGGCCACTCGCGGCTCGAGCACGAGCGTTGCGACGACGATTCAGCCGACCGCCAGTGCGGCGTCGTCGACCTCCACATCATCTCGGGGCGACAGCAGCTGTCGGTATTGCGGCGGCAACTTGCCCGACGGCCGGCGCGTCGCGTTCTGTCCACACTGCGGGCAGAATCTCACCATCCAGCGGTGCCCTGCGTGTGGAACGGAGCTCGAGATCAGTTGGAAATTCTGCATCACGTGCGGTCGCGGTATCGCCACGTCGTAATGCGGCACGTCGCGGCGTGTATGGTGTCGCTCTCCATGGCGCTCGCTGCATGTCACGGAGAAAAGAAGGGCGGCAGCGTGCCCGTCGACACCGCGGCTGCGATGCCGCTTGCGGGTACGGCGAGCGCTGACAGCACCGCGACGACCGCACCGCCGGTGCCGCTCGAGAGTGCGAGCGTTGCGCCCGCCGCACCGGTCGTGATCCAGCCCGCCGATTCGGCTGCCGGCTATGCGTTGTATCATGGCCGCGGCCGATGCTTCACCTGCCACGGCGGACTGGGCCGCGGCACGACAAAGTTAGGCCCCGACCTCACCGACACCACGTGGCTCAACGGCGACAGCTCGTTCACGGGCATTCGCGGCGTCATCGCGAGCGGCGTCGCCACACCCAGACAATTCTCGGTCGCCATGCCCGCCTACGCCGGAACGCTCGACGACTCCGACCTCACGCGGCTCGCCGCGTACGTCTACACCTTGTCGCATCCGGCCGCCGTGAGCCACACGCCCACACGGCCCGAGTCGACGCGCGCCGACACCGGCCGGTTAGGCAAGGTCCCGGGCGACACGACACACCCGGCGGCCCCGTGAGGCGCCGCCTCGCGGTCATCGCGGGCGACGGCATCGGACCGGAAGTCGTCGGGGAAGCGCTGAAAACGCTCGCCGTCGTCGAAGCCGTCTTCGCGCCCGGCATCGAGATCGAGCAGCTGCCGCACGGGGCCGACCACTACCTCGAGACCGGCGTCACCATCGCGCCGGCGGACATGCAACGCCTCGGTACCGACTTCGATGCCATTCTGTTAGGCGCGCTCGGCGACCCGAGGGTCCCGGGCAACGAGCACGCGCGCGACATCCTGCTCGGGATGCGCTTTCAGCTCGACCTCTTCGTGAACGAGCGCCCCGCGCGCTTGATCCACGAACGCCTCACCCCGCTCAAAGGCAAGACCCCGCGAGACCTCGATCTCGTCGTGTTCCGCGAGAACACCGAAGGTCTCTACGTGTCGGTCGGTGGAACGTTCAAGCAAGGAACGCCGGACGAGATCGCGATCGCGGAAGAGCTGAATACGCGCAAGGGCGTCGAGCGCATTGTGCGATACGCCTTCAAGTGGGCCGTGGATCACGGCAAGACGCGCGTCACGATGGCGGACAAAGCGAATGCGATCCAGGCACATCATCTCTGGCGACGCGTCTTCGAAGAAGTCGGACGCGAGTATCCAGCCATTCAGCGCGACACGCGCTACATCGACGCGATGGCGATGGATCTCGTGCGCACGCCCGAGTCGTTCCAGGTGATCGTCACCGGGAATCTGTTCGGCGATATCCTTTCCGATCTTGCATCGATGCTGGTCGGCGGCTTGGGGGTCGCACCGAGCGCAAATCGGCATCCGGGCGGCGTCACCATGTACGAGCCGGTGCACGGCAGCGCGCCGCCGCTCGCAGGAAAGAACGTGGCGAATCCGATGGCCGCCATTCTCACCCTGGCCATGATGCTCGCCGACCTTGGCGCGGGTGAGGCAGCGCGAGCCGTCGAGCAAGCCGTGTACGCGGCGATCGGCCAGGGTGTCGGCACGGCTGACGTCGGCGGCAAAATGGGAACGCGGCAGGTTGGCGACTGGATCGCCCGTCACGTGCGCGAGGCCGGGGTCAAATAGCGCGACCGGAGACGTGCCGCGGCAGTTCCCACAGTCTCGGTGACGGGCCATCTTTCAGCCACAGATATTCGCCATTGGAGACCCCGTGAAAACCCAGGGCCAAGCCCGTGATGTGGTATTCCTGTCCGCGGTCCGGACGCCGTTCGGCACCTTCGGCGGTACCCTCAAAGACCTCAGCGCCATCGACCTCACCGTTCACGCTGCCACGGCGGCAATGCAACGGGCCGGTGTCGAACCGAGCGCGATTCAGCATTCGATCTTCGGCAATGTGATGCAGACGACGTCCGACACGATCTACTTCGCCCGTCACGTCGCATTGCGGGCCGGCTGCCCCAACGAGACGCCGGGCCTCACGGTAAACCGCCTCTGCGGGTCAGGATTTCAAGCCATCGTCAACGGCGCGGAGGAGATTCTGTTAGGCGAGGCCGAGCTCTGCTTGGTGGGAGGCGGCGAGTCGATGTCCCAAGCGCCGCACATCGCACGTGGGCTGCGGTGGGGGCTTCCGCTCGGCAAAATGCCGCCGCTCGAGGACTCGTTGTGGGAAGGCCTCAAGGATCCGGTGGCGGGGATGGCCATGGCCGAGACGGCCGAGAAGTTGGCAGTGCAGTACAAGCTGGATCGCGGATGTGTAGACGAATACGCTCTGCGCTCCCAGCAAACAGCGCGCGCGGCGTGGGAGTCCGGCGTGTTCGAGGAAGAAGTGATCGCCATACCTGTCAAGAATCCCAAGACACGGCAGGTGGAGCAGTTCCGTCGCGACGAGCACATGCGCCCCGACACCACGCTCGAGGGCCTCGCCAAACTCAAACCGGTCTTCAAGGCCGACGGTGTGGTGACGGCCGGCAATGCCTCGGGCATTGGCGACGGTGCAGGGGCACTCGTGGTGAGCAGCGCGGATTGGGCGGCGAAGAACGGGAAAACGCCGCTCGCGCGCCTCGTGTCGTGGGGCGTGGCTGGTGTCGATCCGACCGTGATGGGCATTGGGCCCGTTCCCGCGACGCGCATCGCGCTCCGTAAGGCGGGCATGTCGCTCGACGACATGGACTTGATCGAAGTGAACGAAGCGTTCGCGCCGCAGGTGTGCGCCGTCGAGCGCGAGCTGCAGATTCCGCGCGAGAAGTTCAACGTGCATGGCGGCGCGATCGCGATGAGCCATCCGTTGGCTGCATCGGGCGCGCGGATCACCGCACACTTGATTCACGCGTTGCGGGCCGGCGGCAAACGCTACGGACTCGGCTCCGCGTGCATCGGTGGCGGACAGGGAATCGCTGTGGTCATCGAGGCCTTAGTGTGATGCGCGCTCCAATGGCGCGTCATGCCACTCTAGCACCGGATCCATTCCCGTGAGCCGAATTCCAGCGTCTTCCGCCCGTGTCGTCGCGCTGTGGTTATTGACGTCCGTCGCCGTCGCTTGCGCTTCATCCAGCAACAATCCCGAGACCAGCGCGGAGCCGCTCGCGGTGCGCCCGGATCTGACGTGGCGGATGAGCACCCGCTATCAGGTCGATCTCTGGTTGCACGGCTACGCTCTGCTCCAGAAGGACACGACGCTCATTCCGTACTTCAAGCCGGGCTACAGCGATTCGCTCGTCGCGTTCAAGAAGCGCGGAAACATCACGACGCTGCTCGACACCGACCAGGACTCACTCCGCACACAGCTCAACTCCGATTCGCGCTTGGTGGGCGGACAGTTCCTCGGACTGTATTTCCGCTCGTGGGAAACGACGCAGAAGGCCATCGATCAGTACCTGAAGAGCACGACTGGGCCCGAGGAATCGGCGCGACGCGTCAACCCGTCGCGCCCGATGATGGACCCTGATTCGCGCGCCGTGTTCGGCATCATTCAGGCGTCGTACGCGACGCCGGCCGAGCGACAGTGGCTGCGCAGATTCACCGCGGCCATGCAAGATGAGAACGCCAAGTACTACGCGACTTGGTGGAGGGCGCAGCAGGCGCAGCGCGCCGGCGTCTTCGCCGCGGTCGATTCCCTGTGGACGCAGACGTATTTCGCGAAATTCCGGCAGTTCCTGACCAAGTCGGGCCAGTCGCGCGGCGAGATCCTGCTGTCGCTGCCGCTCGACGGCGAGGGCCGCACGTTAGGCGAACCCGGACGCGGCCCCACGATCTCGATCACGTTTCCCGACAGCGTGAGCCACGCCGTGGACGCGATGTACGTCCTCGCCCACGAGGCTGTCTCACCGGTGTCTAACGCGGCGGTGAACGACAACACGACGCCGGCCGAGAAGAAAGAAGGCGTCGCCGATCGGTACACCAGCGCGGCGGCGGTGCGAGGCGGACTGCAGCTTCTGCAGAAAATCGCGCCCGAGCTGGCGATCGGCTACGCGCGATACTATCTCGATGCGGCACACATCTCGTACACGCCGGGCGAGGAGGTAGCGGCAATCGAGAAGGCGTTTCCCCTTCGTCCGACCATTGCCGAGGAGCTCACGCATCAGCTCACCTCGGATCTGAGCGGCGGCTGAGTGATGCATGGCGGATGAGAGCGGGCTGCCCGCACGACGACAGCCGCTCGATCGCGCGGCGATGGAGCGGGTGTTGGCGCGCGCGGCTGAATTGCAGGCGGCCGATGCCGACCCGGCAGATGCCGCGCTCAATGAAGACCAACTGATCGAAATCGCGCGCGA
>DASYXE010000251.1:0-10353 GCA_035935375.1 Gemmatimonadaceae bacterium
GCACGCCCGAGGGCGAACCGTGCGGACAGTGCGCTTCGTGCACCCGCATCTGGGGCGGATCGGCGAGTCTCGACGTCATCGAGATCGACGCCGCGTCAAATCGCGGCGTGGACGACGCGCGCGAGCTGCGCGAGCGCGCGATGTACGCGCCGTCGGGCGACGAGCGCTACAAGGTGTACATCGTCGACGAAGCGCACATGCTGACGCGCGAGGCGTGGAACGCGCTGCTCAAGATTCTCGAGGAACCGCCGCCGCGGGTGGTGTTCGTGTTCGCCACCACGGAGCCGCAGAAGATCACGCAGACCGCCGCGCCGGTCATGAGCCGGCTGCAGCGGTTCGACTTCAAGCGCATCGGAGCGGCGGACGTGCGCGCGCGGCTGACCACCGTGCTCGGGGCCGAGCACATCGACGCCGAGCCGGACGCGCTGACGCTTCTGGCGCGGGCGGCGGACGGGTCGATGCGCGACGCGCTCAGCCTGGCCGACCAGGCGCTGTCGTTGGGCGACGGCACGCTGACCGCGCAGCGCGTCCGCGATGCGTTAGGCCTGGTGCCGGAAGACGAGGTGCTGGGCATGCTCGACCTCGTGGCCGAGCGCCGCGCGGCCGACGTGTTCCCGGCGGTGGCGCGGCTGGCCGATGCGGGCGCCGACCTGGGCCTGTTCCTCGGCGCCTTCGGCGAAGCGCTGCGCGCGACCCTCGCCCTCTCGTTAGGCGGCGACGGCGGCGACCTGTCCGAGACGCTGCGCGAGGGGCTCGCCGGCCGCGCGTCGCGGTTCACGCCCGGCGATCTGGTGCGGATGCTCACCGCCATCACGGACCTCGAACCCAAGTTTCGGCGCAGCGGGCAGCAGCAAATTCTGCTCGAGACGCTGCTGGTGCGATTCGCGCTGCTCGACCGCACGGTGGCGATCGAGGACCTGTTGCGCGAGATGGGACCGGGCGGCGCATCCGGCGCCGACGGGCCGCCGGCGCCGCGTGCGCCGACCGGTCCGCGGCCTGCTCCGTTAGGCGACGCGCCGCCGCCGCGCGCGCGCGGCGGCGCCACGTCGCCCGCCGCCGCCGACACGCGGCGCGGGGCCGAACCGCCGGGAGACCCGAGGCCGGCGGCAGTCCTCGCCGACGCACCGGCGACCGCGCCGGCCGCGCCGCTCGAGCGCGTCAGCGTCCCCGGCCTGACGAAACGCTGGGACGACATTGTGTCGCGACTCCGCGCCGAAGGCCGCATGGCGCTCGCGGGCGCCTTGGAGCACGCGGCGCCGATATCCGTCTCGAGCACGGGCGAAATCACGCTCGAGCTCGAGTCCACCGGCGAAGTGTTTCAACAGCCGCTCGTCGCAAACACGTCCGACGTGCTGGCGGTCGTCGGCACGCTTCTCGGAGGCGCGACGCGTCTCACCGTCCGACTCGCCGACCGCGCGCCGGACGACGCCCCGTCGTCGCGCCGGTTCACCGAGGAAGGCGTGCGCCGCGACCGTCTCTCTATGCTCAGAAAGAAAGACGCGACCCTGGATGCGGCGGTCGAAGCTCTGGATTTGGAGCTGATGGAGTAGGATTCTCCGCAGGCGCGGGGCAATCACCACGCGACCAATAAAAACCACAAAACAACCATTCGGCGCTTAGGACATTGCGGATGCAGCCGAGCGATCCGCTGTGATCCGTAGTTTTCGCCTTTATCCGTTTCAACATGAGCGTAGAGGCTTCCATGCGCGTCACGGAAACACGCTTGGAAAGCTTCTACGCTCTTGTTGAAACGGATAAAAGCGAAAACAACGGATCAGAGCAGATGGCTCGGCTGCAATGGTTAGGGTGAACCGTTTGAACCAACATCGTGTTCTTTTTGGAACTGCGTGGTAGGGCTGAGGAGAGCGAGCAGGCTTTGGTATCCCATTGACTTTCTATGGAAGCCATCCCATAGTACTCTCACATAGAGTTCCTATGGGAAACGGCCCATGCCCGACGCCAACGTCGAAGTCCTGCGCGGTACGCTCGACCTCCTCATCCTCAAGGCGGTGAGCTGGGGTCCTACCCACGGCTACGGTGTCGCCCGGTGGATCGAGCAGGCGACCGACGACGTCCTCCAGATCGAGGAAGGCTCGCTCTATCCTGCCCTCCACCGCCTCCAATCGCGCGGATGGATCGACGCCGAGTGGGGGATCTCCGAGAACAATCGCCGAGCACGGTTCTATTCGCTCACCGCGAAAGGCCGCGCCCAACTCCGCGTGGAAGCGGCGACCTGGACGCGCTTCGCGTACGCCGTGTTCGCCGCCCTCGAAGCGCCCCCGCGTCCCGCGTGATGGAAGAGCCGCGCTCGTGAGCTCCGCTCCGAATCCGCGTCGGCCACCCGCGTGGCGCCGGTATCTGAGCTTTTGGGGTCCCGACATCGGGGCCGACGTCGACGACGAACTGCGATTCCACCTCGAGATGCGCGCCGCCGAGTACGCCGCGCGTGGCCTGACGCCGGCCGCCGCTCGATCCCGCGCCGAGCAGCGCTTCGGCAGTATCCACCGCGCGCGCGAAGCCTGCGCCGAGATCGACCGGCAACAGGCGCGCGCCGAACACCACGCTCACATG
Source organism: Gemmatimonadaceae bacterium (assembly GCA_035935375.1). Lineage (GTDB taxonomy): Bacteria > Gemmatimonadota > Gemmatimonadetes > Gemmatimonadales > Gemmatimonadaceae > JADGGM01. The sequence continues at coordinate 2,572 of DASYXE010000251.1, forward strand.
CTGCTCGCCCTCCGTCAGGACACCGTGTACGCGCTGCGCGTCTTGCGACGCCAATGGCTGCCCGCGCTCGCTGCCGTGCTCTGCATGGCCGTGGGCGTAAGCGCGACCACTGCGATGTTCAGCGTCGCCGACACGCTGCTGCTCCGCCCGCTGCCCTATCCGAACGGCGATCGCCTCGTGGCGATCAGCACGACTCGTGTTGGCGCATCATCGTCCATCGGTGTCAGCTCGTATCTCGACTACCGGGATTGGCGCGACGCGCAGCACTCATTCGACGACATGGGTGCGATTGGCGGGACGAACTTCATCATGCTCCACGGCGAGCCGCGCCGCGTCTCGGCGTCGTTGGTGAGCGCGAGTTTCTTTCCGACCTTCGGCATCAGCGCCGAGCTTGGCCGCGTCTTCGCCGCCGCGGACGATCGCCCGGGCGCTGCGCCGGTGATGGTGGTTTCGGATGCGTTCGCGCGGCAGGAGTTCGGAGAACCGTCGCGCGCGCTTGGTGAGAACATCACGCTCAACGGAATCGCACGCACGATCGTCGGCGTCATCCCCGATCGCTGGCGTTATCCGTCGCGCGGCGAAACGTGGCTCCCGATCGCCACCGGCGGCTACAGCGGATTCAGCAACGGAGTCGACAATCCGTCGTCGCGCGGTAACCGCAATCTCCAAGTCTTCGGTGCGCTGCATCGCGGCGTCCCACTCGATCGGGCGCGGCGCGAGCTCGCTGCGATAGCGGCGCGACTCCAGCACGAGTGGCCGGGGTCCAACGCCCAGATGACGACGGCACTGACGCCCATGCGCGAGCAATATGTGGGCGATATTCGCGGCAGTCTCGTCGCCGTGATCGGCGCGACGATGCTCGTCCTCCTGATCGCCTGCGCCAACGTGGCAGCGTTGCAGCTCGCGCGCGCCTGGGCGCGGACGCGCGAGATAGCCGTCCGCGCCGCGATTGGCGCGAGCCGCGGCCGCATCGTGCGGCAATTGCTCACCGAGAGCGTGGTGTTGTCGCTGGCCGGCGGCGCGTTAGGCACGGTGCTCGCCATCTGGGCGCGCGAGCTCATTCGCCGCGCCGTCGCGCCGAACACGCCGGCGTGGATGACGTTCGACATCGACGGGCGCGTACTGCTCGGTGCGTTCGGCGTGTCGATGCTGGCCGGCATCGCGTTCGGTCTCGCGCCCGCGCTGCGGCTGGCCGACCTCCGTGCCGGCACGGCGCTGCGGCACGCGACCGTCGGCAGCCCGCGCTCCCGCTTGCAGCGCGCGTTCGTGATCGCCGAGGTGGCGATCTCGATCATCCTTGTGGTGAGCGCGTCGCTCGCACTGGAGAGCGTGTGGCGCATCGACCGCATTCCGTTAGGCATCGATCCGGCCGGCGTCGTCACCTTCGAGGTCACGATGCAGAGCGCGCGGTACGACCAGCCGCCGGCCCGTGCGCGGCTGGTCGACGAGATCGAGGAGCAGCTGCGCGCGATGCCGGGCGTGATCGGCGCGGGCGCCGCCGACCGCATGCCCATCAACGGATGCTGCTCGCAATTCCCGATGGTCATCCAGGGACAACCCGTGACCAAGGGGCACGAACCGTTCGTGACCGGCACGATCGCCACGCCGGGCTACTTCGCGACGCTGCACGTGCGTCTGGTCTCCGGCCGCACGTTCAACGCGAGCGACGATGCGCGTGCGCCGAACGCGATGGTGATCAATCAAACGTTCGCCGACAAATACTGGCCGCGTGGCGACGCGCTCGGGCATCAGGTGAACACCGGCGTCGGCTTTGCGACCATCGTCGGCGTCGTCCAGGACGTGAAGCAGGCCACCATATTCGGCGCGCCGGAGCCGCAATTCTTCCGGCCGTACGCGCAGGATCCATGGACGCGCGCCGTGTTTGCGATCCGCGCACGCGGCGATCTCGCGCAGGTCGCGTCGGCCGCGCGTCGCGTCGTCCGCTCCATCGACCCGACGATGCCGATCTTCGACGTGCAGACGTTGGCTGACGCCTTCGACGAGGCGACGCTCACCACGCGCTCGCTCAGCCGATTGCTCGTGGCGTTCGCGGGCATCGCGCTGCTCCTGGCCGCGACCGGCCTCTACGGCTTGATCTCGTTTCTCGTCGAGCGGCGCACGCGTGAGTTAGGCCTGCGGGTGGCGCTGGGCGCCGAGCCGTCGCGCGTTGCTCGGATGGTCATCGGTCAAGCCGTTGCGCTCGCGGCGGTCGGCGTCGCCGTCGGCTTGGGCGGCGCCATGCTCGCCGCCAAGTGGCTCGCGGCCGCGCTCTACGGCGTGACCCCCCGGGAGTCGTCGGCGTACTTGCTGGCGGTGCTGATTCTTGGCGCTGCCTCGCTCGCGGCCAGCTACGGGCCGGCTCGGCGCGCGAGCCGCGCGGATCCGATGGACGCGCTGCGCGCCGAATAGACGTCCCTTTCCCAGACCAGCTAAGTGCACGTACCTTTCTGGTCATGGCTGATTTCATGAACATGCTGCGTCAGGCGCAGCAGGTGCAGGGCCGTCTGCAGGAGCTCCAGCAGGAGCTCGAGAACAAGACGGTCAGCGCGTCGAGCGGTGGTGGGATGGTCACCGTCACGGCCGACGGAAAGGGACAGGTGCGCGCGGTGAAGATCGACCCGACTGTCGTCAACCCGAACGACGTCGAGATGCTCGAGGACCTCGTGCTCTCGGCTGTCACGGAGGCGCAGAAGAAGGCAGCAGAGTTGGCCCAGGAAGAGATGAAGCGTCTGACCGGAGGCCTGTCGCTGCCGTTCAAGCTGCCGTTCTGAAATGTCGGTGATCGACGACCTGGCCGCGGAGCTCGCGAAGCTCCCCGGCATTGGGCGGAAGACCGCTCTGCGTCTCACATACCATTTGCTCAAGCAGGACCCCGAGCAGAGCCGGCGCCTCGCCGGTGCCCTCGAGGCTCTGGTAGCGCGGGTGCGCCGCTGTTCCGTGTGCAACAACCTCACGGAGCAGGATCCCTGCGCGCTCTGCGCCGATCCGCGGCGTGACCAAGCCCTCCTCTGTGTGGTCGAAGACGCGTCGGACATTGGTGCTATCGAACGCGCCGGCGAGTTTAGGGGACTCTATCACGTGCTCGGCGGGCGGCTGTCCCCGTTGGACGGCGTCGGGCCCGAGGATCTGGCCGTGCAGTCGCTGGTGGACCGGGTGTCGGCTGGCTCGGTTCGGGAGGTCATCCTGGCGACGAACCCGAGCATGGAAGGCGAAGCGACGGCGCTGTACGTGCAACGACAGGTGGCGGGACACGTGCCCAGGGTGTCGCGAATCGCGCGCGGCATTCCGGTAGGCGGGGATCTCGAGTATGCGGATGGGGTGACGATCGCACAGGCGATCAGTGCCCGACGGGAGATGTGATGCGTCGATCGAGCGTAGTGGCGGCGTCGCTTGGGTTTGCCGGTGGCCTGGCGCTGGGTCTAATCGTCTGGAGTCAGCAGACTGAACGCTCCCGGCGCGATCTCTTCAGCATCCGGCCGTGGCGTCGAATGGCGGCGCTAGGCTACCTGCGCGGACAACGAAGTCCACAGAATGTGCGTTTGCTGCGCGATTATGTCGCGTGGGAACGCCACCCCAGGCTGCGCCGGCGCGGGGAGCGGATACTGCGACGCATGGAAAAGTCTCTCGTTTAGCCGGAGCGCTCATGCCCGTCGGTGCCGCAAGTTGGTCGTTCACCGAAGACGATTACGGCGCGATCCTCAAATCGCTCCAGCAATTTCTCTATGACAGCAACGCGCGGTCGGCGCTGCTCGTCGACCGGTCCGGCCAGCTCGTGGCCACGGTGGGCGAGCCGCCGCAGTTCGACCCGACCGCGTTCGCCACGTTGACGGCCGCGGACTTCAGCGCCAACGATCAACTGGCGCGCCTCATTGGCGAAACCGAATTCAATTCGTTGTTTCATCAAGGCGAGCAGGAGTCCATGTATCTCGTGGACATCGCCCGGCGCGTGATTCTCGTCATTCTGTTCGACAACCGCACCACCCTCGGCCTCGTGCGCCTCAAGGTGAAGCACACGGTGGAGGAGCTCACACGATTGTTCGCCGAGATGTTTCAGCGCGGACGCGAGCAGGCCAATCCGCCTAACATTCTCGCCGGCGCCGAGGATGAAATCGACCGGCTGTTTCAATAGGGGAGCGTGCGCAGCCGATGTCGATGATCAACTACGCCTCACGCGAGATCAACTGCAAAATCGTGTATTACGGTCCCGGGTTGGGCGGCAAGACGACCAACCTCGAGCACGTGTACGGCCGCGTGCAGCCGAACACGCGCGGCAAGCTGATTTCGCTCGCCACGGAGACGGAGCGCACGCTGTTCTTCGATTTCCTGCCGGTGGATCTGGGGACGATTCGCGGGTTCAAGACCCGGTTTCATTTGTACACGGTGCCGGGACAGGTCTACTACAATGCGAGTCGCAAGCTCATCTTGAAGGGAGTCGACGGGATCGTGTACGTGGCCGATTCGCAGCTGGAGCGGATGGAGGCGAATCTGGAGGCGATGCAGAACCTGTACGACAACATGCAGGAGTACGGGTACGATTTGACCACGATGCCCTTCGTGGTGCAGTACAACAAGCGCGACCTGCCCAACGCGGCGCCGGTGACCGAGATGCAGGGCGCGTTGAACCCGGGGTGGGAGGTGCGGGAACCACCCAGGCAGCGGGTGACGCCCGATCCGTACCACGCCGGCGAGAACCTCATCGAGCAGATTCCGAGCGGCGAATGGGTGGAGCGCGCTCCATACTTCGAGGCAGTGGCGGTCACGGGAGAGGGGGTCTTCGACACCCTCAAGGCCGTGAGCAAGCTGGTGCTCAAGACGCTCGCCTAACTGCGTGCCGACGGCGCACGCCGGGAGCGACGCGGTGAATCTGCCTAACGCACTCACCCTGAGCCGGATCGTCGCGACCCCGCTCATCTTCCTGCTCCCGTTCGCGGACTCGTGGGAGCTCAAGCTGGCCGGCTTCGTGATCTATCTGATCGCGGCCATCAGCGACTACTGGGACGGCCAGCTCGCGCGCACGCGCAACCTGGTCACCGACCTCGGCAAACTGCTCGACCCGCTCGCCGACAAGGCGCTCCTGCTCGGCACCCTCGTTCCCATTTACCTGCTCCAATCGGGACACGGCACCGTGCTCTCCATGCGCTTCGTCACGCCGTGGGGCGACGCAGGCATGCCGCTGTGGGTGCTCGTCGTCGTGTTAGGCAGAGAACTGTTCATGACCATCTTCCGCCAGGCGGCCGCGCGGCGCGGCACCGTGATCGCCGCCATCGGGCCCGCGAAATGGAAGACCGGCTTCCAGTGCGTGTGGGTCGGGGCCGCCTACTTCTGGTTTGCCGCCAAGTCTGCCGCGTTTCACTGGCAGTGGGACAGCGACCTGTGGCGTGCCTTCGCGAACTTCAACGGCGTCGTCGGGGTTGTCACCATGACGGTCGCCGTCGCGCTCACCGTCTATTCGCTCGGTCTGTACTTGCGGAGATACGCGCGCGTGTTCGCGTGAGGCCGGGCGTCGCTCTCTTTCCCTGACGACCCCATGCGCCTCGAAGTGGTCACCATCGGAGACGAGCTGCTGCTCGGCTTCACCATCGACACCAACGCCGCGTTCCTCGCGCGCGCGCTCTCGGCGATCGGCGTCGAGATCGTGCGGCGCTCCACGGTGCGCGACGAGCCCGCAAGCATTGCGCAGGCGGTGCGCGACGCGCTCGACCGAACGGGTGCCGTGATCACCACCGGCGGACTGGGTCCCACCGCGGACGACCGAACGCGACCGGCTGTCGCGCAGGTCTTCGGTCGAGCGCTGCGCATGGACGATGCCGTGATGGCGCGCATCGCCGCGCGCTTCAAGCGCTACGGGTACGCGAGCATGCCGGCATCCAATTCCGTGCAGGCCATGGTGCCCGAGGGTGCCACCGTCCTCGACAATCCGAATGGCAGCGCGCCGGGCCTGTGGATCGAGGACGAGCGCGGCCGGTGGGTCGCGATGCTGCCGGGCGTCCCGCACGAGATGCGCGCCATGACCACCGAGGTCATCGTGCCGATGCTGACGAAGCGCTACGCGACCAACGGAGCAGTAGTACTCTCGCGCACGGTGCGCACCACGGGGATCGGCGAGTCGGCCCTGGCGGAATTGTTGGGCGAAGACGGGCGCGATGCCGTCGCCGGGCTTCCGTTGGCGTTTCTGCCGGGATGGGAGGGCGTCGACCTGCGCATCACCGCGCACGACCTGCCGCGTCCGCAGGCCGTTGCCGCCCTCGACCGCGCGGAAGCGAAACTTCGCTCGCACGCCGACCGATATGTGTACGGGCTCGACGGCGCGAACCTCGCGGCCGTTGTCCTCGACCTGTGCCGCGCCAAGGGTTGGCACATCGGCACGGCGGAGAGCTGCACGGGCGGAATGTTGGGCGAACGGATCACCGCGATTTCCGGGGCGAGCGACGTGTATGTGGGCGGCGTGGTCGCGTACGACGACCGCGTCAAAACGTCGGCGTTGGGCGTATCGGCGGCCTTGATTCGAGAGCACGGTGCGGTGAGCGAGCCGGTTGCGCGCGCGATGGCGAGCGGCATCCGCTCGGCGCTCGGCACCGAAATCGGGCTCGGTATCACGGGCATCGCGGGTCCGACGGGCGGCACGCCGGACAAACCGGTCGGGACCGTGTGGATTGCGACCGATGTGAACGGCGACGTCCAAGCGACCGGCCGTCGGTACCTCGGCGATCGCGAGGATGTGCGGCGGCGGAGTGCGCAGGCAGCGCTCGAACAGGTGCGCCGGAGCGTGAGCGCGATCTGACGAATCGTCTGCCGGTCTGGCATAAGAGCGGGGCATACCGGTTGCACCTGACGTCCGGCTGACGGAAATTACGCTTCTTGCGCGGGTCGCACATCAATTGGACGCCGGCGCAAATTCACTGGGCAAACAAGGATCGATCGTGCCAGACGATTACGACTTCAGGACGAGTGCATCGAAGGAGCAGAAGGGGCCGGCCGACGAGGAACCTCGCGACGAGACCACCGAGCCCGACGCAGAGGACGCGGCCGGGGTGTCGCCGGCCGAGGCGGCGCTCAAGCAGCAGCTGGACGAACAGCGGGACAAGTATCTCCGGCTCGCGGCCGAATTCGACAACTTCCGCAAGCGGGTGTCTCGTGAGCGGCAGGATCTGGTGGCGCGGGCGCAGGGGGATGTGATTCGCCAGCTATTGGATTCGGTGGACGACCTCGGCCGGGTGACGTCGGTGGATGCCGGACGCGTGGATCCGGCGTCGATCGTGACGGGCGTCGAGGCCGTGCAGAAGAAGCTGCTGCGCGCGCTCTCCGGCGTGGGGCTCGAGGTGGTGAATCCGGTGGACCAGCCGTTCAACCCGGAGTTGCACGAGGCGGTGGCGACGGAGCGGGCGTTGTCGCCCGAGGATGATCATCTCATCGCGCAGGTCTACCAACCGGGCTACGTTTTTCAGGGGCAGCTGCTGCGGCCGGCGCGGGTCGTGGTGAAGCAGTGGTCCGAGTGACGAGCGCGTAGCGAGCATGGCCCAGAGCAAGGATTTCTACGCCGTGCTTGGCGTGTCGGCATCGGCGTCGCAGGACGAGATCAAGAAGCAATACCGCAAGCTGGCGAAGAAATTTCACCCGGACACGAACCAGGGTGACGCGAAGGCGGCGGAGCGCTTCAAGGAGATCTCGGAGGCGTACACCGTGTTAGGCGACGAGGCCAAGCGGAAGCAGTACGACGAGATGCGCCGGTTAGGCGCGTTCCAGGGTTTCGGCGGCGGGGCCGGGGGGTCGGCGCGGCGCGGG
>DASYXE010000252.1:0-2372 GCA_035935375.1 Gemmatimonadaceae bacterium
TGATCGTGCTGCGCGGGCGGAGAGTGCGTTGCCTGACGGATAGATCGTGGTCGTTTTGTTTAACAAAAGACCACCCTTCTTTCCATTGTGCTCCGCACTGTCCGCCCGCACCGCACGATCACTTTCGTTATCCTTTGTTTCCCTTTTGTCATCCTTCTCGAGCAGTTGCAGTTTCCGCCTCCGCGCCGCCGCGCGGCTCGTCCGGCCGCAACACGGACGCTAGCAACATTTCAGGTGCGGTCCGCTAGCCGAGCAATCCGTGCTTGCCCGGCGTTAGGCGGCCCTCACGGCAGGTGCAGCAACCCTGCCGCATTGCGACCCAGGATCTTGGCACGCTCTTCAGGTGACACTCGCACCGCAGCCAGACTCTCCTTCATGAGCGCGATACTGCCGATCATGTGCGGGTAGTCGCTGCCCGCCAGCACGTGGTCCGCACCCGCGAAGTCAACGGCGAGGCGCAGCGCGGCCGGGTCGAAGTTCACGGTGTCGAAATAGAAATCACGGAGGTACTCGCTCGGCGCTCGCGTCACGTGCTCGCGGCAATCAGGGAAGGCACGCCAGCCGCGGTCGAGTCGCTCGGCGATGTACGGAATCGCGCCACCCAGGTGTCCGAGCACGAACCGGATGCGCGGGTAGCGCTCGGGGATGCCCGCGAACACGAGGTGCGCGGCGGCGAGACTGCTGTCGAACAGGAAGCCGACGAGCGCGGTGAGCCAGTACTCGGTCATGCCCGTGACGCTCGCTGGATTGGTCGGGTGGATGTGCAGCACCGCGCCTAACCGATCGGCTTCGGCGTACAGCGGCTCGAAGCGCGCGTCGGCGAGCGGCACGCCGTTCACGTTGCTGAACAGCATGGCGCCGGCGAAGCCCAGCTCCGTCATCGCGCGACGGAGCTCCAGCGCGGATGCGGCGGGGTCACACAACGGCAAGGTGGCCAGTGCCGCGAAGCGCGGCCCCCGCTCGCGCACGACGAGAGCGAACGCATCGTTGACGAGACGAGCGAGCCGGGCGGCGCGCGGCGGCGCCTCGACGTGCGTGCCCGGTGTCGTCAGCGTAATCACCTGCGTGTCCACGCCGTCGCGCTCGAGCACCGTTTGCCGATACGCGATGTCGCGATGGCCGCGCACGGCGACGTTGTAGTCGCCCGGGTAGTGCACGCACGGATTACCGGATTCGTCCTCGGTAAGGCGCACGACGCTGTCGGGTTCGCGCAACGCGTCGAGGTAGGCGGGCGGATAGTAGTGGTTGTGGATGTCGATCAGCATGCGTTGGTGGTGTAAGCGCAAGGTCGGCGAGCGTTCACAGCGTGAAGTCCTACTATTATAGTAGGGTGAAGGCAGTCACCGCCTCAGTTTTTCCTCTCTCGACATGGCGCGTTCTGGAATGCGACGTCTCGCCCTCGCCTTCTGCTTCGTTGTTGCAAGTGCCGGCGCGCTCTCCGCGCAGCGGACCACGTTCACGCACGCCGACACGCTGCGCGGAACCAACGGACCCGGCCGCTCGTGGTGGGATGCGACGTTCTACGATTTGCACGTGGCGGTGAACCTCGCCGACAGCAGCATTCGCGGCTACAACGGCATCACGTATCGCGTGATCGCGCCGGCAAAGGAGATGCAGATCGATCTGCAAGTCCCGATGCAGGTGGACAGCATCATCCAGGATGGCCAGGCGCTCACCGCACGACGAGACAGCAACGCGTTTTTCGTGACGATGGAATCGCCGCAAATTGTGGGCGACACGAAAACTGTGACCGTGTACTACCACGGCCACCCGCGCGCGGCCAAGCGTCCGCCGTGGGACGGCGGGTTCATCTGGCGACAGGACAGCCTCGGCCATCCCTGGGTGGCGACGGCGAACGAAGGCTTGGGCGCGAGCGTGTGGTGGCCTAACAAGGACATTCCCGCCGACGAGCCCGACAGCCAGCGCATCGCGATCACCGTGCCCGACTCGATGACCGACGTGTCTAACGGACGGCTGCGCAGCACAACGCACAACGCCGACGGCACGACCACCTACGAGTGGTTCGTCACGAGCCCGATCAACAACTACGACGTCGAGGTAAATGCCGGCACCTACGCGCACTGGACGGAGACCTTCAAGGGCGAGAACGGCGATCTGACGATGGACTTCTGGCCCCTGGCCTATCATCTGGACACGGCGAAAGTGCAGTGGCAGCAGGCGAGGTCGATGCTCTCGTGCTTCGAGCACTGGTTCGGACCGTACCCGTGGTACGCCGACGGCTACAAGCTCATCGAGGCGCCACATTTAGGCATGGAGCACCAGAGCGGCGTCGCCTATGGCAATCGTTTCAAGAACGGCTACCTGGGGCGGGATCTGTCGAACACGGGCCATGGCCTCACGTGGGATTTCAT
>DASYXE010000253.1:0-8204 GCA_035935375.1 Gemmatimonadaceae bacterium
AATGTTCGCGTACACCTCGGCGCGGAACCCCGAGCTCGTGGCGATCCGTAACGAGTCGAACCGCGCGAGCAGCTTCGCGTTCTGGCTCGTGTCCGGACCGGTGACCGAGTTGCTCGAGCAGGCCACGGCCATCAGCATCACTGCAAGGAGCGGAACGGCACGATACACGTTAGGCGAACGAACGACGGTCATGCGCCACCCCCGGTTGACGAATCGTGCGACCAGTCGATCAGATCACGGATTGGCGAAGCGCGCGGCCCGGACACCCGCGCCGCACACACGCCCGTGTCTGATACCCTCAGATCCGCGCCCGCGTCACGCCCAACGCCAGCCGAGCGGGCTCATGGCACCTGCTCATTGAATTCGTAGCGGATGGCAGAGAACGTTTGCCCGGGGAGCGCGAAGTCGACGGTCGAATCGCCGGCGGTGGTCAACTTCCCGGTGGCCAACGCCCCGACTTTCTCGTATTGGCAGGACAGTGCGGGTGGAACGAAAATGCCCGGCGGCAGCGCCGAGACGAACGACGCGCACGTGCCGTGGAGATCGGACGGCGTGGCGGCTCCGGCGACGGTCGCCGAGAACAGGCTGTCCGGCGTCGTGAGCTGCGCGAACACGCTGTCGCGCACGAATTCGAGGGAGACGATCGTGTCCGCATCGTCCCCATGCCACGCCGAGACGATGAGGTCCGAGTCCACGGGCGTGCCGGCGTCGTCGATGATCTCGTAGCGCGCGACGACCGAATACGTGGCCTCGCCGCTGCCCAACTCGATGTTGACGTGAGCCACGGCCGCGCCTTGGGCCAGCTCGATGACGATGTCCGACAACTGACTGGCGTGCGCCGGCGACGACACGACGCTCAGTGAATCGAAATGCGCGATGAGCCGGGCGTTGTGGCTCGTCGTCGGAGCAGTCGTCAGCGAATCGATGCATGCCGTTGCCGCCGCGGCGCAGACCGCGAGGCCCAGCGCCCGCTGTGCGCGTCGCACGGCGGAGCACACCAGGTGCCTAACAAGGCACGCGATCACGGCGCCGGCGGCTGGAGGTTCACCACGAGCCGGATGCCGGCCACCGACTGGCTGGGTAGCGCGAACGTGGCGCCGGCGACCGATTCGCCGTCGAAGGCGACGGTCGCGCGCTCGAGCTGGCAGCTGACCGGCGTGGGCGCCGAGACATCCGGCGGCGTCACCGCCAGAAACGACTGACACGCGGCACCGGGTGCGCCTAACGTAAGCGCCGGAGTGCCGGGTCCGACGAATTGGCCGGAAGTGCCCGGTGTGCCGACGAGCACGGCCACGAACCCGGCGCTCGTGTTGAACAACGCGATGGTGTCCGTTCCGTCGCCCTTCCACGCCGCAACCGTGTACTGCGAATCCACCGGTGCGCCCTGGTCGTCGAGCACCTGGAGCTCTGCCGTCATGTGGTACTGCTCCGCGACGCCGTTGACCATCACCGTTCCCGTCGCAATGGGTGCACCCTCCGCCAGAATCTGGGCAATGTCCAACATCGCGCTCGATCGATTCCCGTCGGCCGTCGCGTTGTGCAGCGAGTCGAATCGAAGAATGAGTTGGGCATTCCGATTCGTCGTGGGTCCGGTTACCGAGCCGCTGGAGCAGCCCGCAGCGGCCAAAGTGGCGATGGCGAGCAGAACAATCAAGCGCGGACGAGGCACACGGGCGACGGTCATTGGACACCTCCGTGGAAAGCGAGCCGAGCCGTTGGGACCTGGCGGTTTGATTTGCAATCCGGTGCTTGGCCGGCTGGTTCCTCCTGGTCGGTGCGTCGGCACAAAGTGGACCAATGCCAACGAGGCCGGCGTTGCCTAACGCCGGCCCCGTTTGCGCGGTGATCCGCCACTTCGGTTAGGCTGCTGGCGTGTCGAACACCAGTCGGATGCCCATGACAGTCTGCGCCGGCATGTCGACCGTGATCGTCGGCGAGTTGCCGAACGTGCTGGAGAACGTCATCTGCGACCGCTGCTCGGAGCACGACGACGGCGTCGGCACGTCGAGATCCGGTGGCGCCTGTCCCGCGAACGAGGTGCAGGAGGCGCCGCCGCTCTGCACTGTGATCGTGGCGGTGCCTCCAGGACCGGCGACCGAACCGTGGTGCTCCGATACAATGGCGGACACTTCTCCGTCGTGCAGCGTGAGCAACACGACGCTGTCGGGCGCGTTTCCTTCCCAGCCCGCAACGGTGTACTGCGAGTCGACCGGCTGGCCGCCGATCGATGTCACCTCGAGCGCGGCGATCATCGTGAATGGGCCGCCGACTCCGTTCACGCGAATCGTGCCCGTGCCGACAGGCGCGCCCTGGGCCAGCAGCTGCGCAATCTGCGCCAACGCATCGGCGCGCAGCGGGTCAGGGGTCTGGTTGGCGAGCGAGTCGAACCGCGAGAGGATCTTCACGTTCTGCGCGGTGGTCGGCGCAGTGGCCGAGTCACTGGAGCAGGCGGCCGCACCGGTGGCGGCGGCGAACACGAGGATGGTAGCGGCACGCGGCAGCAGACGAACGATACGCATGGGACCCTCCGGCGATCGGTGGATGTGTGCCTAACGCACAAGGCATCGCGATCGCGCGCGGGTCCCCCGCGCTCGACGCGCGTCGCGACACACCCAGCATAGGGTCGGGACCGCGTGTCGACCTAGTAGATCAACGAAAGCAAATCGGACTCTGACACGCCGCTCACAAAGGTGCCGGCTTCGCACCGGCCGAGCGCCTCGGCGAGGTTCTCTCGGCGATAGCGGACTCCAGTTAGGCAGCGCTCGAGGTCTGCGAGGTCGCGGCTGGAGAAAAAGTCCCCGAAAAACTTCGCCGTCCTGATGATGCCGTCGTCGACGTAGAGGCGCACGTCGACTTCGCCGCTCGGATATCGCCGGGTGCGCTGGAGGTTGAAGGGCGGCGACTCGCCGTAGTTCCAGTCCCACGTGCGGTACTTGGTGGTGGCCAGCTCCTCGATGCGCGCGCGGTCGTCGCCCGAAAACTCGTGCGTGGGCGGCGGGCCGCCGCCCGGGAAGAGGTGAGCGAGAAGCGCCGCGCGAAAGTCGGCCATCGGCAGCGGCGCCGGCAGAAACTCGCTGATGTTCGCGACGCGGCTCCGCACCGACTGGATGCCCTTCGATTCGACCTTGCCCGGTTTCGGTTTGAGCGCGCGCGTGACGTCGTCCAGGTTGGAGTCGAGGAGCAGCGTGCCGTGGCTGAACATCCGCTCGCCGCGCACCACTTGCGCGTTGCCCGACACTTTGCGGCCCTCGACCACGATGTCGTTGCGGCCCGTGCGCTCGGCGGGCACGCCTAACTCGCGCAGGGCGTCGACGACCGGACCGGTGAACTCCGCGTAGTTGTTGAAGCGCTGCGGCGTGTAGCGGGTGATGAAACTGAAGCTCAGGTTGCCCAGGTCGTGGTACACGGCGCCGCCGCCGGAGATGCGGCGCACGACGGTGATGTCGCGCTCGTGCACGAAATCGGCGTCGATCTCCTCCACGGTGTTCTGGTGCTTGCCGATAATAATCGAGGGCCGGTTTACGTAGAACAGCACGTAGTTGTCCGACAGGTCGAGCGTGAGGAGCGCGTGCTCCTCGAGCGCCAGATTCAGCGTCGGGTCGGTGGTGCCGCCGTTGTCGAGGAACTTCACGGCGCCGTTAGGCAGGCCACTCGCCGTCGGCCGCCAGGCGGCCCACGAAGAACTCGCCGAAGTCCGCGTACCGCGCGGACGTTTCGTCGAAGCGCATCTCGGTGACCAGCTTCTTGAAATCGAGCGGGTCGCGCGCGAACAGCGTGACGCCCCATTCCCACGCGTCGAGCCCGATGGCGCCGGTGATCACTTGCACCACGCGCCCGGCGTAGCGCCTGCCGACCATGCCGTGCGCGGTCATGAGCCGGCTCCGCTCCTCGAGCGACAGCTCGTACCAGTTCTGTCCCGGCTCGCGGCGCTTGGACATCGGATAGAAGCACACGTAGGGCATGTCGGGCACACGCTGCGGATACAACCGCCGCTGCACGTGCGCCGCGGCGAGCTCGGCGGCCGCCCGTTGGGCAAGCGCCTCGCGGTACGACTCGTCGCCCACTGCTCCGCCCCGTTCGTCGGCGTCCTTGGCGAGGTGCGCCGAGATGTGATAGAGCCCTGCTTCGGTGACGCTGAGGAAGGAGTAGACGAGCGCCGACCGGTCGATGCACGGCTCGGTGCCTAACCGGCGCTGCGCGTGGCCAATGGCATCGAGCGTCGGCCGGAAATGGATGACCATGACGTCGGCGCGCGATCCGATGAGCGACGCTGCCGCCGTCCACCCGCCCTCGGCCGGGCACGCGAGCTCGGCGAGCGCACGCGACATCCCATCGCGCGCCGCTGAATCGTCGCGCACGGCCGGCGGGACGCGGAAGATCTGGTGGAGGGCATACCAGCCCTCGAGAGTTTCGGGCGCGTAGTTCACGGTCTCAAATCTACGAAGGACGGACAAGGCCGGACACTGCCGGAAATGCCGGACAATGCCGGACACTGCCGGACACTGCCCGACATTTGCAGCTGAGGCAAGCCGCTGCAGCCGAGCGGTCAGGTCGTGTCCGTCAGTGTGCGGCCTTGTCCGTTCTCAGTCCGCTCGCCGCCAGCGCGCGCCGCGCTTGACGCGCCCGAAGGTTCCACTCGTACCAGCGAGACCCGCCCAGCGCGCGGGGGTCTCTGTATCGATCCTGGAGCAGCGCGCGCATGCGGTCGGCCGTGCCCTGCGGTAACGTCGGCAGTGCGCGCACGATCACGGGAACCGCGTTCGCCGACAGTGCCCGCACCAGATACGTCTCATCGAGACGGCCGGTCGATGCGAAGCGGTCGATGTTCTGGCGCGCGATCCACGCCTCGTGATTCCAGCCACAGAGCGCCACCACCGATGCGACGCCTAACAGCGACACGCGGCGCACCAGCCGGCGCACATCCACCTGCGACCAGATCTCGAGCCCCAGTACGACGAGGGCGAGCGACACGCCGATCATGTACACGCGAGCGTACAGGCGCGCCGCCGTGTATCCGTACGCCGATTCGTAGAGCGACACGCGGCGATACGCGGAATCGAGCAGCAGCTGGACGAGGAAAATCAGCGCGAGCGCCGCGAACCGCGCGCGCGCTTCGCCCTGCCCTCGGTCGGCGTGTTGGTCGAGCCAGACGACGAGCATGGTGGCCAGCGTCGCGGCCACCGTGAGCTCGCCGAACCCGCGGCGCGCGTACTCGGCGTAGGTGACGCCGCTCCCCGTAACCGCCGGCATGTTACCGAAGAAGTAGGACACCTGCAGGGCGAGGAAGAGCGCGAACAGGCCGCTCACGGACACGAGCACCACGAATCGTTCGGTGTCGCCTAACGTCAGGCGTGTGGCGACGTCCGGCGACGGCGCATCGGGGCTCCGGCGCACCGCGATGCCGTAGGCTCCGAGCGTGAGGACGCCGAGCATCCCGAAGAACACGAGGCGCGGGACGGCGAGCACGTCCTGGCCCAACGCGAACACCTCGTCGCGCAGGCGCGCGAGCACGGGATCCGCGGCGGAGAGCAGCAGCGCGAGCACGCAGACCACGGGTAGCGCCAGGACCGCGCCGCGCAGCACCGGCGGCACGCCGCGGCCGGCGCGCGGCAGGCTCGCGAGCTCGCCCAAGCGGCGCGCCGCCTCGCGGATGGTCCGCAGGGCTCCGAGCATCGGGATCAACAGGAACGACACGATGCCGAGGGATTCCGACGGGACGCCTTCGGCGAGCGCCATCGCCAGCGCCAGGAGCACGGCGACGCCCATGAGAATGATGGGCCAGAAGATCATGTCGGCCGTGATCGCCGTACACGCAGCGAGCGCGCAGGCGGCCAGGAGCACCACCACGAGCGGCAGCCCGACGCGGCCGTGCGAGCGGCGGACGGTCCAGATCAGGCCTAACGAAGCGGCGGCGGTCCAGATGGCCCAGTTGAGCGCGGGCGGGGAGTCGAAGCACATCCACGCGCCTAACGCAGCGACGATGAAGGCCGGCGGCCACACGATTGCGGCGTTGCGCGCGACGGCAGCCATCGATTGCGGTTCGGGCGCCGCGGCGACCGGCGCGCCGGGTGCGGCGTACGTCGGGGCGGCGGGCGCCGCCGAAGGTTGGGTCGTCATCGTTACACCGCCCGCGCCGCAGGCGCCTGTACGGGTTGCGCCACGAGTCCACCGAAGCGGCGCTCTCGGGCGTGAAAGCCGGTGACCGCGGCCGCCAGATCGGCGGCGGTGAACGCCGGCCACATGATGTCGCTGAACCAGAGCTCGGCGTAGGCGCACTCCCAGAGCAGGAAGTCGCTGAGCCGGCGTTCGCCGCCGGTGCGGATGAGCAGATCCACGTCGGGCGCCGCCGCGCCGGCGCCGTACGCCGCGCCTAACGCCACGCCCAACGCGTCCTCCGTCAGCGCGCTCCCGGCCCGCGAGGCCGCGGCGGCGGCCCGTGCCAGCGCGTCGCGCGACGAGTAGTCGATCGCCAGCCGCAGGTGGAGCGTCGTGCCCGCCGCCGTCGCGGTTTCGGCGGCGTCGATCGACGACAGCACCGGCAGCTCCAGCCGGTCGCGGCGGCCAATCACCGTCAGCTTGACGCCGTTGCGCACGAGCCGCCGCGTCTCGCCGCGGAGATAGGCGCGAAAGAGGCGCATGAGCGCCGACACTTCGCGCTCGGGGCGTCGCCAGTTATCGGAGCTGAATGCGTAGAGCGTCAGCGTCCGGATGCCGTGGTCCGGCGCAGCCTCGACGATCGCGCGGACGGTCTCGGCGCCGCGGCGATGGCCGGCGGATCGCGGGAGTCCGCGGGCGACGGCCCACCGGCCGTTGCCGTCCATGATGATGCCGACGTGGAGGCCGGGGGGAATGGACGTGATCAAAGTGCTTGGTCGCATAAAGTGAATGGAGAAAAAAAATTCAGCGCTGCAACGTGTCGCGCGTCGCCCGAATGAGCGCTTCCATGTGGTCCAGGTACCGTTGCAGGGCCTTGCGGCCCGCCGCGGTGAGGCGGTATTCCGTGCGCGGCCGCCGGTCCTCGAACCGCTTGGTGACCGTCACGTACTGCGCGTCCTCGAGCTTGCGCGCGTGCACGCTCAGGTTGCCGTCCGTGGTCCGGAGCAGCGACTTGAGCTCGTTGAACGTGAGCGACTCTTCGGCCGCCAGCGCGCTCACGATGCCCAACCGCATGCGGTGGTGGATGAGCGAGTCGAGCGCGCGCGATTCCTCCGCGGCCGGCGGCGCATCGGCACGCACGGCGCCTAACGCGCGCCCGCGCGGGGCGTCGCCCGCCGCCTCCGACCGGCGATGCCGAGCCGTATTCGAATCAGCCACCGTACCTCCTGGCGATGATCACGCCGAACACCATGTGCAGTGCGCCGAACCCGGCGACGAGCAGCCACGTGCTCCAGGCCACCGGCAGGACCAGCGCCGCGGCGCCCACGAGCATGAAGCACGCACCCATCACCGGCACGGCGCGCACCGAGAACGTCCCGCCGGTCATCACCCCCGCGCCGTACAGCAACAGCCACAGCCCCGGCAGCGCATCCATCAGGCCTAACCGTGACGCCACCGCGGTGATGATCGCGCCGGCCACGATCGGCGGCGCGAACCCGAACACGAACTTGCGCAAGGGCGGCGACACGACCGGCAGCTTGGCCACCCGCGCCTTCCACGCCGCTGCCGCGAGGCCGATCACGATCGACAGCCCCGCCTCGCCGATCCAGATGCCTAACCATCGGCCCGCGTTCGGCGGCCCCTGCGCCGCGAGTCCCGCCCCCACCGCCGTCACGCCGATCGCCACCTCGCCCCAGCCCGACACGGCCGTGAACGATGAGGCGCTCTCCATGGTCTCGCGGATGAACCGGAGGTCATCGATCGCGCGATCGTGGAGGGCGAGCGGCATGTCTGGAATGTACGGCGAGTCGCTCATGTGTCAAGTACTTTGCATTGTAAAGTATAAACGGCCGGCGGCCAGAAACGTAACCGCCGGCATCCGTTTCCCTACTATACTATAGCTTCACCCCCGGCACCCCCGCCTTCTGCGCCACCGCGTTGAACGCCGGTACGTCGGTCTTCACCAGCGCATCGTACTTCGCCTGGTACGTCGACAGATCCTTCTTCATCGTCGCCAGCTCGTCCTTCACCGGATCGCTCGGCGACTGATCGTACGCGAACTGCACGCCGAACCCGACGCCAACGAGCTGGTCGTAGAAGGTCTGCAG
>DASYXE010000254.1:0-1806 GCA_035935375.1 Gemmatimonadaceae bacterium
GCGCAGACCATTGATGTTGTTCCACTCCCCCAGGCGGCGTTGCCGCCGCTTCCCCAGCGGAGCGCTTCCCCAAGCGAGCGGCAGCGAGCGCTTCCCCATTCCCGGGTAGTCTGCCTCAGCTCCTCAGACGCGGGACACGAAACGCCTAGCGCGCCAACGCGGGCGACGCCGCCGGCACGCCGGTGCGCGACGCGGCCAAGAGGGCGGTGAACTGCTCCGGCGGCTGCGGCTTCGCGAACAGGTAGCCCTGTCCGAGCTCGCAGCCGAGCTCGCGCAGCGCACGGAACTGCTGCGAGTCTTCGATGCCCTCGGCGACGGTGCGCAGCGACAGCATGTCGCCCAGCGCGATGATGGTCCGCGCGAGCGCCGCGTCGTTGCCGCCCAAGGTGATCCCGTCGACGAACGCCTTGTCGATCTTGAGCACGTCGATCGGGAATCGGCGCAGGCTGCCTAACGAGGAGTAGCCGGTGCCGAAGTCATCGATGGCGAGACGGACGCCCAGCGCCTTGAGCTCGAGCAGGCGGGCCAGCGTCGCGTCCACGTCGCGCATGATCACGGTCTCGGTGATCTCGAGCACCAGCCGGTTGGGCTCGAGCGCCGACGCCGCGAGGGCGGCGGCGACGTCGCGCACCAGCTCGGCGTGCTGGAACTGGCGGCCCGACAGGTTCACCGTGACTGTGGGGCGCTCGTCGAGCGGCGACGGCGCCTCCCACCGCGCCGCCTCACGGCACGCCTCCCCGATCACCCATCTGCCTAACGGGACGATGAGACCCGTGTCCTCGGCCATCGGGATGAACACGTTGGGCGCGAGCAGGCCCCGCGTCGGGTGCTGCCACCGCACCAACGCTTCCGCCGCCGCCAGCCGTCCCGTGGACAGGTCGACGATCGGCTGGAACATGAGCCGAAGCTCGCCCCGCGCGATGCCGTCGCGCAGATCGGTCTCGAGCGCCATCCGATCGACCAGCGATTGGTGCATCTCGGGCGCGAAGATCGCGTAGCGGCCCTTGCCCGCGGTCTTGGCCGTGTACATGGCGACGTCCGCATTGCGCAGCAGCTCATCCACGCCGTCGGCGTCGCCGGCCCGCGCGATGCCCATGCTCGCGCTCACCGCCACCGGCTTGTCATCGAGCACGACCGGCGACCGGAGGCTCGAGGCGATGCGCTCAGCGACGGTGATGACGTCGGAGTCGGTGTTCACGCTCTCGAGCAACACCGCGAACTCGTCGCCGCCTAACCGGGCGACGGTGTCGCAGCCGCGCGTGGCATTGAGGAATCGCGCGGCCACCGCGGCCAGCAGACGGTCGCCCTCGGTGTGGCCCAGGCTGTCGTTCACCGTCTTGAAGTCGTCGAGATCCAGGAACAGCACCGCGAGGCGTCCTCCCACCCGCTCCATGCTGGCGAGCGCGTGCTCGACGCGGTCGTGGAAGAGCGCGCGGTTGGCAAGACCGGTGAGCGGGTCGTGCAGCGCCTGATAGGCCAGCTGCGACTCGAGCTGCTTGCGCGATGTGATGTCGCGCGCCACCCAGACCACGGCGTTGTCGTCCATGGGCGACACGGTGCCCGCGAACCACGCGGTCGCGCCCTCGATCTCGAGGCTGTATTCGACGTCCACCGGTCGCCGCGCATCGAGCGCGCGCGTGATGCACGCCCGCACGGTCTCGGCCGTCTTGACGGGCAGCACCTCATCGACCGTGCGGCCTAACCATTCGATGGGAGCGCGGTGGCGCTCATCCGCCGCGCTGGCGGCGATCTTGATGTAGCGGCCCTTGCGGTCGAGCGCGACGATCACGTCCGACATGGCCCCGA
>DASYXE010000255.1:0-4390 GCA_035935375.1 Gemmatimonadaceae bacterium
CACGACGGCGCCGAGCTCGGGGAACGCGAGGCCCGGTGTGCAGCCGACGTCGATGTAGTCGGCGCCCGATTCGTGGAGGCGATGCGCTTCGGCGAGCAGCGCGTCGCGCGACCAGCGCGGCGCGTTGTTGATCTCGGCCAAAATCTCGATGTCCTGGTCGCCGTAATCCCGATGCATGGCTTCCTGGCCGAAGTACTCGGGGATCTCGCGCAGGTCCTTCGGCCCTTTGGCGACGCGCACGCCCATACGCTCGGCGATGACGCCGGTGTCGCCCTCGCAGAGACCGGGAATGAGCACGAGATCGGTGCCCGCGGCGGGCGGCGCGGGCAGGAGTCGCGCGATCCACGCGGTGGTCATGAGCGCGGCAACGGTGATGTGCATGACGGCGACGTCGAACGCAAACGGTGGCGCCATGCGATCGAGCGTTCGCCGCAACGCCGGCTCCGCCAGGCGTCCCGTGACGAACAGGACGCGAGACGGATGGACTGCGGTGTCGCTCACGGCGTCTGGCGGCTACTTGGGATCGCCGCCGCGCACGAATTTGTTCGGCGTTCCCTCGAGCGGCGAGCCGGACGGACGCCAGAGGGAGCATTCCTCGATGCGTTTGGCGAGCGCGAAGTCTTTGTCGGTGATGCCGCCGGCGCTGTGGGTCTTGAGCTTGACCCACACCTTGGCCCACGTGACGGTGAGGTCGGGGTGGTGATACGCGGCCTCGGCGACGTATCCGATCGCGTTCACGAGCATGAGCGTGGTGGGCCAGCCGTCGGTCTTGTACTGGCGGCGGATCCATCCATCCTCGTAGTACCAGCCGGGGAGCTCGCGCAGCTTCTCCGCAATCTGGTCATCGGTGTACGTGTTGTCTTTGGCGACCATGTCGAGCTCCTTGCCGATTGAACGAACCGCGGCGGTGCTTTGTGCCTAACGGACGCCGGCTTACATGACGGCGCCGCCGCCGATCAAGAGCGTCTGGCCGGTGAGATACGCGCTGTCCGGCGACGCGAGGAACACGGCGGCGCGCGCCACGTCGGCCGGGCTGCCCCACCGCGCGAGCGGGATCGACCGCGCGATCTTGCGCCGCCGCACGGCGTCGAGTCCGCCACCGAATTCCGTATCGATCCATCCCGGAGCGAGGACGTTCACCCGAATCCGCGGCGCGACCGTCCGGGCGAGCGACTTGCTGAACGCCATCACGCCTCCCTTCACCGCCGAAAACATCTCGGGATTGCGTCCGGACATCCCGACGAGGACGTGGTCCCAGCTCATGTTCAGAATAACGCCGCCGGCCGCCTGTTCGCGCATCACGCGCACGGCTTCCCAAGACGCGAGGATGGTGCCTCGGAGATCGACCGAAAGGAGCAGGTCGAGCTTCTTGGTATCCGGAAGACTGGCGGCGCGGCCGGTGAGAATGTCGGCGCCGGCGTTGTTGATCCAGACGTCAATGCGACCGAGCGCACGCTGGGCGTCGACGGCGAGATCGGCGATCGAGGCAGCGTCGGCCAGATCAAGACGGAAGATGTGCGCGCTGCGCCCGACGCCTTCGATCTCGGAGGCCGCGGATCTGGCCTGGCGCTCCTCGCCGCGGTAGGTGATGGCGACGTCCGCGCCTGCATCCGCAGCGGCGCGCGCGATGGCTCGGCCGATACCGGTAGAAGCGCCGGTTACGAGGACCTTGGCACCTGCGAGCGCCGCGCCCGCGCCGTCTGATCGCGAGGCGGCAGCAGTTCGATCGCTCAACCGGTTGCCTCCGTGCTTCGTGTTCCGTAAAGTAGCCCGGGACGGCAAACATTAACGGCGCGGCAATGCGTCACAAGGGTGCGGGGACGGAGGAAATCGGTGCGGCTTCTGATCAGTGTTGCGAGCGCGGGGGAGGCACTGGCCGCTCTCGACGGCGGCGCGGACATCATCGACGCAAAGGATCCGGCTCACGGTGCGCTCGGCGCGGTGAGCACAACGGCACTGCGCGACATCGTTCGGGCCGTTGACGGGCGGCTGCCGGTGAGCGCGGCGTTGGGAGACGCCAGCGACGAAAAGGCGGTCGCGGTGGCGGCGCGACGCGCTGCAGCGGAGCGGCTGGCGTACGTGAAGGTTGGATTCGCGGGGATTGCCGAAGCCGATCGCGTGGAATCGTTGATCGCTGCGGCAGTGCAGGGCGCGGCAATGGTGAGCGCCAGCGCCGGTGTGATTGCTGTCGCGTATGCGGACGCTTCGCGGCCAGATGTAGCGAGTCTGTCGCCATGGTGGCTCGTTGAAGCTGCAGAAAGAGCCGGTGCGGTCGGGGTTCTTCTCGACACGGCTATGAAGCACATCGGCGATCCAAGCGCCCAACAAATCACGGGTCTATTCCATGTAATGTCCCAGGCGCACGTGGCAGCCTGGGTACGTCATGCGCACGACGCCGACCTCACCGCCGCGGTGGCGGGCGGGCTTGCTGGCGCTGATCTGTCGGTGTTGCGGTCGATAGGCGCTGACGTCGCTGGCGTGCGGTCGGCAGCATGCGAGGGCGGTGATCGCCTCGCTGAGGTATCGCGTGCGAAGGTCGAGTCGCTGGCGCGCTCGACCGGGCGTCGGAGGTGGCCGAGCCCGGCGATCGCGGCGCACCGGATGCGGGGCGCCGACGCGCCCGGTCGCGAGGCGGCTACGTCGCGCGCAGCGCCTCCGTGAGGCCGGCGGCGTCGGCGATCACGACGTGCACGTCGTTAGGCAGCGCCCGCTCGAAGTACGCGTCGACGAGCTCGGCCTGCTCGCGCACGACCGGCTTGACGAGAATGAGGCGCCGCGCCTGGAGCTCGCCGGACGCCCAGGCGGCGATGGAGTCGCTGGTGACGTCCCACGTGTGGGGCAGCGGGTCGCGGGCGCGCAGCCAGCGATAGGGTGCGAGCACCGGCAGTCGGCCGTGGACGAGTGCACCACTGACCTCGGCCGGGTGCTCGACGACGCGTGCGTGGCGTGTGCGCGAGGCGATGAGGAGAGCGTGCTGGTCCATCGCGAGGACGGCCATCCAGTGGGCGGCGTCGGGTCCGATGCCTAACGCCTCATCGACGTGGCGGACGGCGTCGGCGAACGGGCCGCCGCCCGGTACGACCGCGATCCCGTCGCCGCGTGCGACGGCGCTCTCCAGGGCTCGCACGACGCTGTCGAGGCGGCCCGGCTCGGCGAGCAGTGCGCCGCCGACCTTCACGACGGTGTCGAGGCGCGGGGTCATGCGCGGCAGGCGCGCAGGAGCGCGACGGCGGCCGCCGGCGCAACGCGGGCGGCGTCATCGCCTAACGAAGCGGCCAGGCTCGAGCACGGCGCACCGAGCCGGCGCGCGGCTCGTTCGGCGAGGAACGCGCCGAGGCCCGCGGTGATCACGGGCGTGTCGGCGGGGGTGTGCGCACGCACGCGAGTGAGCGACGCGAGCGTGCGTGCCACCTGCACGCCGGCAACGTGCGCGGCGATGCGGCCGATCGCGTGATCGTCCAGCATCTCGCGGTCGGCGCAGACGATGCGCGCGAGTCGCTCGCGCGTGTACTCGCGCGTCACGGGCCGGCCATCCGGCGTGGGGGCGCAGTATTCGTCAGCCGCGAGGTCGCCGTTCCAGACGTGGACATCGCCGGACAGCGCGAAGCTCTCGGCCGACACACCGGCGGTGGCCGAGCCAAGGGGTACGTCGTGGACGATGGCTTCGACGGGCGTGCGGACGGCGCCCAGGTACAGCAGCTCTCCGCTGGCCAAACGCTGGGGATCCGTGCGGCCCGCGGCGGCGACGGCGCCGTGCGCGATCGGGATGATGTCGGTGGTCGTCGAGCCGATGTCGACCAGCGTGGCGTTAGGCCACGTCCGGGCGACGACGGAGGCCGTGGCATGCCAGTTGGACGCGGCGGCAAGCAGGGGGGTGTCGCGTGCGCGATCCGCGGAGATGAACCGGCCGTCCACCGCGTAGATCGCCACGTCGTCGTCGGGAAACGCGGCCGCCATCGCGTCGAGCACGAAGGCGACGCCTTCGCGCTTGGTGCGGAAGAGCTGCGAGAGCTCGGCGGTCATTGTGACGGCGTGGGGCGTGCCGGGCGCCAGACCAACGGTCAGGGCCTCGGCGCGCAGGGCGGCGACGAGATCGCCGGAGACATGTTGCATCTCGAATGGGCGTGTGCGCGCGTGCATCACGCGTCCGTCGCGCACGACGGCGCACTTGAGATTCACGCCGCCCACATCCCAGCCGGCGACCACCGTTTCGGTCATGGAACGATTCCGTTAGGCGCACGATGCGGCTGATCCCGGTGCTCGATCTGCAGCGCGGACGCGCGGTGCACGCGCGCGGCGGCGATCGGGCGCGATATACGCCGCTGGAGTCGCGTGTGGCGCCCGCCGCGGCACCGGGCGACGCGATCGCGATCGCCGGTGGCTACAGCGC
>DASYXE010000256.1:0-17733 GCA_035935375.1 Gemmatimonadaceae bacterium
AGAGCTGCCCGCGCCCGCTCAAGCGAAGCTGTTGCGCGTGCTCGAAGAGCGCGCGGTGACCCGGTTAGGCAGCAGCCGGCCGGTGCCTGTGCCGGCCCGCGTGATCGCGGCCACCAATCGCGACCTGGATGGCGAGGCGCGCGAGGGCCGGTTTCGCCGCGACCTCCTCTTCCGCATCAACGTCCACACGCTGCGCGTCCCGCCCCTGCGCGACCGGTTGTCCGACGTGCCGGACCTCGTCCTTCACCTCGCGTCGCGCACGTGCGAGCGGTTCGGCCTCCGCCCCAAGCGCGTGTCGCCCGAGGCGCTCGACATTCTCATGGCCTACGACTGGCGGCTCAACAACGTGCGCGACTTGCGCAACGCGGTCGAACGCATGATCATCGCCGCCGACGGCGACGTGATCGGCCCCGAGCACGTGCCGGCCGAAGTGCGCGACGATGCCGCGGTCCCCCAGCCTAACGCAGGCGGCGAGCGGACATTCGTGCAGCTCAAGGCGGAGGCCGAGCGGCAGATCATCGTCGCGGCGCTGGAGCGGCACGACTGGCACATCACCCGCACCGCGCACGACTTGGGCCTCGCCGATCACGCGAGCCTGCTCAAGATCATGCGCCGGCACCGCATCGCGCGCGACTAACGGGGGAGCCGCGGCCGGCCTCCAAGCCCCAGCCGGGCGGCCGACGCCCCAACCGATTCGCTCACCTGGCGCGTGAGCTCTTCCGTGAGGCGGCGCAGCTTGTCCCGGTGCTTGGCCGCAGACCGCACGAGTGCCGTTCGCGCGACGCCGAAGAGACCCGCAAACGTGGCGATCCCCGCTCCAACCGCCAACACCGGATGATGGGGCAGCACCGCGGTCAGCACACCACCGCCGACGTACACACTGACGAGCGTCAAGGCAATCCGCCGGCGTCGGATCGACGTACCCAGGTTTTCCACCGCGCGGACCGTGGTCTTGCCGTGGCGCGCCTGCACGGAAACGTGCGCCATGCGGCTCGCATCCATCGACGACCACGTGAGCGAGCGCTCTGTCACATTCACCGCGCCCGCATGCTCCATTCGCCGGCGAATCGTATCGACCAGCGCGTCGAAGTCGCCCTCCGGCATCTCCCCCGCTACGACTGCCTCGAACTCGAGACCTGGTGGAACGCCGAACACGCGCGACGCCTTCTGGCTCAGCTCCGTGACCACCGGTGTGCCGGCAGATCCGGCGTCGGGCAGTCGCACAAGACCGTGCTCCGCCATCGCGTGCTCCACGTACTGCTCGGGAATGCCAGCCTGCATCGCCGCCTCGCGCACCGAGTCCAGGTCGAAACCCGAGGTGCGATTGGCGTCGGCAGTCGCATCCCGCGCGGTTGCGACAGGGATCGGGCGCGGCTCGAGGCCCGTCTTCGATTGGAGCTCGGCGGCGCGACTCCAAATCGCCTGCGCCTCGTCGTCCGAAATGCGGGCCGGCGCGTCGGGAATGGCAGCTGCTCGCGCCGCGTCGCGTGCGACCTCGTCTTCGACGCGCGCGAGCGCCTTTGCCAGCTCTGCTCCCGATTGGAACCGCGCTGCCGCATCCTTGGCCAAGCATCGATCGATGATCTCGGCCAGAGCTCGTGGAGCGGCCGACGCCACCGTGAGCACGGGCGGTGCCAGCTTCGTCACCTGCGCAACGATCACGGCCGACGCCAGTTCCGCGTTGAACGGAAAGCGTCCAGTGAGCGCGAGGAAGCCAACGACTCCGAGTGAATAGAGGTCGCTGCGGCCGTCGAGCGGCTCGCCGGTCACCTGCTCGGGACTCATGTAGTACACGGTGCCGAGCACCTGGCCGGTCGCAGTGAGCGGTGCCGCCTCGGCCAAGCGTGCGATTCCGAAGTCGGTGACCAGCGCGTTCCCTGTCGCGCGCGCGATGAGAATGTTTTCGGCCTTGACGTCGCGATGGATGACGCCGTGCGCGTGGGCGTAGTCGAGCGCCAAGGCCACGTCGTACATCTCCCGCAGCACGATGCGCGGATCCAGGTGGTGCGCAGCGCGGACCTGTTCGGCCACCGACTCGCCGTCTACGTAGCCCATCGCGAAGAAGACGTGGCCCTCGATCTCGTCTGCCCGATAAATCGGTACGATGTTCGGGTGCGAGAGCGCCGCGGCGGTCCGTGCCTCGCGCAGGAACCGCTCGCGAATGTGTGGATCTGAAGCCAGGTGCGGCGGCAGCGTTTTGATTGCGACCGGGCGATCGAGCTTGAGGTCGCGACCGAGATACACGATGCCCATGCCGCCCTGGCCGATTTCCCGCTCCAGGGTGTACTGCCCGTCCAGCACGCGGGCAAAGGTTTCGAACTCGGCTGACGGCATTCTGGGCGCACGCGGAAGGACGAGCGCGCGGTGCAGTCGCGCGCAGGAGCGGACCCGGAAAGATGCTACGCGACGCGGCGCGCCGCGAGAGCGGTAACGGTGCGACCGTGTCCGGATGGACACGATCCGGTTCTTCGGAGGTGTCCATCGGAACACACCGGGGGCGGAGGGCCGTCGCGCTCCAGGCGCCTAACTGAATGCGCCAGGCTGGTTTCGGCGCACGCCTAACTCGCGCGACCCGTCCGGCCGCGCGCTTGCCATTCCGTGGGCCCGGAGATGTTCAACCCGGTCCGGCGCCACGCGCCGATTCACCCACGGAGGTTTACCATGCTTCGCCCACGGATCCACCCCGCTTGTGTCGCTGCTGCCGCGTTCGCCATTGCCGCATGCAGCGGCTCGAAGGAACACACCGCTACCCAGCAGCCTGTCGCGAGCGCCGCTCCGTCGCCTGTTCCGGCGCAGGCGCCCGTGGCGACGACGGCGCCGACCGTACCGCCTAACGTGTCGTACGAGACGGCCGACTCGGCGTTCCGCGCGCGGCAGTACGCCGCGGCCACCGACATGTTCGACGCCTACAGCAAGCGGCGCCCGAAGAACCCATGGGGCTTCTACATGCTCGGGCTCTCGGCGTGGAAGAGCGGGCAGCTCGACCGCGCCGATTCCGGATTCGAGTCGGCGATCGCGCTCGACCCGAAGCACGTGAAGAGCTTCGTCAACCTGGGCCGCGTGCTGCTCGATCAGGACCGGCTCGATGACGCGCGCGAGCGCATCGGTCAGGCGCTGGCGCTCGACTCGGGCAACGCCGAATCGTGGCGCGTGCTCGGCCGTGTGGAAGGCAAAGCCGGCCACGTGGATGACGCGTTAGGCGCGTATCACACCGCGTTGTCGATCGACCCTGAGGACGCGTGGTCGATGAACAACATGGGCTTGCTCCTGCTCGGCGCGGGGCGCTACGACGAGGCTCTGGGTCCGTTGGCCCGCGCGGTGCAACTGGATGACAGCGTGCCGTCGTTCCAGAACAATCTGGGCTTGGCGCTCGAGCGTACCGGGCACATCACGCTGGCCGACCAGGCGTACCAAGCCGCGCTGGCGATCGACTCGACCTATGCCAAGGCGAAGGTGAGCCTGGCGCGCCTGCAAGGACACAGCGACCAGCCGGGCCTCGATTCGGTGACCGTCGCATCGCTGGGCGACGGGTTCGCCGGCCAAATCGAAGGGTGGCGCGCCTCCCGCAAGGTCGCGGCGACGGACTCGCAGCCCGATTCGGTCAAGCCGTGAGAGCGGACAACGCCGGACACTGCCGGACACTGCCGGACAGAGGCATTAGTTAGGCACACGATCGTCCTTTGTCCGGCCTTGTCCGGCCTTGTCCGTCTTCAGTACTTCTCGAGGTAGTTCTCGAGCTCCCACGCGCTCACCTGCGTGATGTACTCGCGCCATTCCTGCCGCTTGGCATCCAGGAAATGCTCGGTGATGTGATTGCCTAACGCCTCGCCGATCACCTTGTCCTTCTCGAGCTCATCGCACGCCTCGTTCAGGTCGTGCGGCAAGTCATCGATGCGCAGCCGCCGCTTCTCGCGGAAGGACATCTCCCAGATGTTGGCGTCCACCGGCTCGCGGTAGTCGGCCGCTGTCTCGATGCCATCGAGACCGGCGGCGAGCATCACGGTCAACGCGAGATACGGATTCGCCGACGGATCCGGCATTCTGAGCTCGACGCGCGTGCCCGAACCGCGACGATCCGGGATGCGGATGAGCGGCGACCGATTGCGCATCGACCACGCCACGTTCACCGGCGCTTCGTAGCCCGGCACGAGTCGCTTGTACGAATTGACTAACGGATTGGTGATCGCGCAGAAACCGCGGGCGTGGCGCAACAGCCCGCCAATGTAGTGCAGCGCGACGGGGCTCAGCTCCCACTGCGCCTGCTTGTCCCAGAACGCGTTCTCGGATCCCTTGAACAACGACTGATGCGTGTGCATGCCGCTGCCGTTCTGTCCGAAGATGGGCTTGGGCATGAACGACGCGACCAGTCCCACTTGGTGCGCAACGTACTTCACGACGAACCGGAACGTCGCGATGTTGTCCGCCGTCGTGAGCGCGTCGGCGTAGCGAAAGTCGATCTCGTGCTGACCGTGCGCGACCTCGTGGTGCGCGGCTTCCACCTCGAACCCCATCTGTTCCAGCAAGTCGACGATCATCCGCCGCGCATCCTCGCCTAAATCCACGGGCGCGAGATCGAAGTAGCCGCCCACATCGTGCGTCTCGGTGGTGGCCCCGCCCACCGACGGTTGCTTGAACATGAAGAACTCGGCTTCCATGCCGGCGTTCATCGTGTAGCCCATCGTGCGCGCGCGCTCGATCTGCTGCTTGAGGACGCCGCGCGGGTCGCCGGCGAACGGTGTGCCGTCGGGCAACGTGATGTCGCAGATGAGCCGTGCGACTCGATTGTGCTCGTCGCCCCACGGGAAGACGCGAAACGTGCTGAAATCCGGCGCGAGCAGCATGTCGGACTCTTCGATGCGGACGAAGCCCTCGATCGACGAGCCGTCGAACATGATGTTCGCGTCGAGCGCCTTCTCGAACTGGGACGCGGGCACCTCGACGTTCTTGTTCACGCCGAGGATGTCCGTGAACTGCAGGCGAAGGAACCGCACTTCGTGCGCTCGCGTCAGCTCCAGAATGTCTTTCTTCGTGGCGCCTGCGGTGTCCGGAACGAGAGATCGATTCTTCGAGGTCACGTCGCGTCCTTTGTCGTGGATTGGCCAGCCGCTCGCGAGAGCGAGCTACGCAGCAATGAATGTCAGCGCCGTCGCAAGGTAGGTGCAAGGCATGCCGTCTCCTGCGTTCTTTTGTTCGGCTTTGTCAGGCCTTGTCCAGGTTTGTCCGCTCTCCCACAGTGCCGTCGTGCCACGGCCGCGGCTACATTCCGGTCGAACCATTGCTTCGATGTATCGATGCCGCCCACTCCAACGACCGCTCCAACTACCTGTCCAAGCTGTGGCGCTCCCGCGACCGGCCGATTCTGCGCCAACTGCGGCGCGCCGCTCGCCGGAGCGCTGTGCACCTCTTGTCGAGCGCCGCTCACTCCAGGCGCGAAGTTCTGCCATCGGTGCGGGACCGAGGCCGGCGCCCCCAGCACGGCGCCGAGCAATCCACCGACCGAGCACGGCGGGTTCAACACCGCGCTGCCATGGGCAGTCGCGGGAATCGCGCTCTTGGCGCTCATTGCCCTCGTAGCCGGCCAGCATTTCGGTCGACAACCAACTGCGGTTGCCGCGACCCCACAGGCCACGGCCCTCCCGCCCGACGATGGCAATGGCAATGGAGTGCAACCGGTGCGCGGCCCCGACATTTCGTCGCTGTCGCCGCGCGAGCGCGCCGACCGTCTCTACGACCGCATCATGCGGCTCGATTCGGAGGGCAAGAAAGACAGCGCCGCTTTCTTCGCGCAAATGGGCATCTCTGCCTACATGATGCTGCCAAGCCAGGATGCCGACTCGCGCTACGACATGGGACGGATCGCGGAAGTCGCGGGCGCGGCGCCAGTGGCGCAAGCGCAAGCCGATACGATTCTCGCGCAAGACTCCACTCATCTTCTTGGGCTCATTTTGGCCATCTCGACCGCGCGCGACGCGGGCGACAACGCCACTGCCCAACGCATGCAGCAACGTCTCGTGGCGGCGCAAGCGTCGGAGTTAGCGAAGAAGCGCCCTGAATACGAGCGACACCAAACCGAGATCGCGGCAGCCATCGATCAAGCGAAGAAAGCAGTGCGCTGAGCCTGCCGCGCACGCCACACCTTTCACAGACTCGCATCCATTCCATGCCTGTCCGCACCATTCGCGTTGCCCACAGCCCTGATTCCGACGACGCGTTCATGTTCTATGCGCTCGCCGCCGGCAAGATCGATACGGGCGACGTTCGCTACGTACACGAGCTGCAGGACATCGAAACGCTCAACCAGCGCGCGCTGCGCGCGGAGCTCGAAGTCACCGCGGTTTCGATTCACGCGTATGCGCATATCGCCGACCGGTACGCGCTGCTGCCGCACGGCGCGTCGATGGGCGACCGCTACGGCCCACGGCTCGTCGCGCGTACAGCACTCGAACGCAAGGATGTGCGGGGACTGCGCGTCGCGATTCCCGGTCCGCTCACGAGCGCGTATTTGGCGCTGCGCCTCTACGAGAAGGAGTTTGAGCCGGTTTTCACCCGTTTCGATGAGATCGAGGACGCCGTCGTCGAGGGCACCGTGGACGCGGGACTTCTCATCCACGAGGGCCAGCTCACCTTCGGCGATCGCGGACTGCACCTCGTCGTCGACCTCGGCGAATGGTGGTACGGCGAGACCGGCCTACCGCTTCCGTTAGGCGGCAACGTCGTCCGCAAGGACCTGGGGCCCGCGCTCACGCAGCGCATCTCGCGCGATCTGCGGGCGAGCATCGCGTACGGGCTCGCCCATCGCGCTGGAGCACTCGATCACGCCATGCGGTATGCGCGCGGTCTCGATCGCGCGCGCGCGGACACCTTCGTCGGCATGTACGTGAACGATTGGACGCTCGATTACGGCGAGGCCGGCCGGCGCGCCGTGCGCGAGTTGTTGTCGCGCGGCGTTCGCGCCGGCGTCATCGATCGCGACGTCGCGGTCGAGTTCGTGGACGAGTGAGAGTTCACTAATCCACCGCAGGGTTGCTCGCCTTCTCGACGGATCGTCTCCCACCGAGCATCCCCGCTGTTATCGTTCGAGTCGTGACAGCCTCAGTTGCCTCCCGTTCCGGCCCACGCGTTTACCCGCCGCCGATGCCTAACTTTGTAGCGAACCCGGCGCGCACGGCGTCCTCGAGCCCAGGGCGGCGGCCGTAATGCGACTCGCCTCGCCGTATCCACCGCTCGACACCGACGCCGACACGGCATCGAACGGCGCCGACTCGTCCGGCTTGGCGAAGCGTCTCCTCGTCGTCGACGACGAAGACTCGATCCGCAGCGCGCTCACGCGGTTTCTGAGCACCCGCGGATTCGACGTGGAGAACGCGTCGTCCGGCGCAGCAGCATTGCGCATGCTCGGGCGCGAGCGGTTCACGATCATGGTGTGCGACGTGCGCATGCCGGGCATGACGGGCCTCGACGTGCTGCACAAAGCGCTCGCCGACGATCCCGACCTCGCGGTGGTGATGCTCACGGCGGTGAACGATGCGGTGACGGCCACCGAAGCACTGTCGGGCGGCGCGTTCGACTATCTCGTCAAGCCCGTCGAGCTCCAACAGCTCGAGGGCGCCCTCGAGCGCGCGCTGCACAAACGCACGCTCGTGCTGGAGCAACGGCGCGTCGAACAGTTGATCCGCGACGAAGTCGCGAGCCGCACCAAGGAGCTCGAGCACGAACAATCAGCGCTGCGAACGCTCACGGTGAGCGTGGCCGAAACGCTCATCAACGCGATGGAAGCCAAGAGCATCTATCTGCGCGGGCACTCGCAGCGCGTCGCGGAGCTCGCCGCATCAATCGCCGACGGCCTGTCGCTCGACGCCGACACGGTCGAGGCCGTTCGCATGGCGGGCCATCTGCACGACGTCGGCAAGATCGGCATTCGCGAAGAAGTGCTGAACAAGCCTGGGAAGCTCACGCCCGAGGAATTCGCGCACGTGAAGGATCACGTACGCATCGGCATGGAGATCCTCGCGCCCCTGCAGCACCTGGGTGTGGTGCTCGATTACATCCATGACCATCATGAGCACGTGGATGGCAGCGGGTATCCGCGCGGCTTGTCGGGCACCGCCATTTCGCTTGGCGGCCGAATTCTGTGCGCCGCCGACACGTTCGATGCGCTCACCTCACGCCGCGCCTACCGCGACCCCATGTCGCCGCGCGAGACGGTCGAATACCTGGCGAGCAGCGTCGGGCAACTCCTGGACGCGACGGTGTACGACGTGCTGCGGCGCATCGTCCTGCGCCGGAAAACCCTCGTCTTCATAGACGACACGCCCGCGTGACGCGGGCCCGTCCACGGCAGCCCCAACAATAGCCGAAGGCTCCCGGTTGTTACCAACACGGGAGTACCGCTATACGTAGTTTGTGTTGTGAATCCTTCGCTCTCTGTCGCCCGGCAGCGCGCGCGAGCCTGCGCCGCCGCTGTCGGCGCGTGCTTCGTTGTCGCCTCTTGCGTGCACACCCCGTCGGTTGACGGCGTGCCGGGCGCCGCACCGTCATCCGCCCAGACGTGGAAGCCGCCCGAGCACCTGAAGCGCGATACGACCAGCAACCACGGGAACGTCGAGATCCCGTCCGACATCGAGCAGCGTCTGCAAACGCTGACGCTCGCCGATATCGTCGATCTCGCGCTGCGCAACAATCCGGCCACACAAATCTCGTGGGCTAACGCACGCGCGGCCGCGGCCACCTACGGATCCGAGCGCGGCACCTATCTGCCCACGATCGACGGCGACGTCACCGGCACGACGCTCAAGACCGTCGCGACGCAGGGCCGAGCGGCGGTGCAACAGCAAACGCTCGAGCCCAGCGTCACGATTTCGTATCTCGTGTTCAATTTCGGCGGGCGCTCGGGAAGCGTCGAGGTAGCCAAGCAGGCGCTCTTCGCGGCGGACTGGACGCACAACCTGACCATCCAGAACGTGGTGTTGCAGGCCGAAACGGCATACTTCAATTACATGGCGGCAAAGGCGCTCGTGACGGCACAGGAGAGCACCCTCAAGGACGCGCAGGCGAACCTCGAAGCGGCACAGGAGCGGCACAAGGTGGGACTCGCCACCATCGCCGATGAGCTCCAGGCCAAGACCGCGGTCTCGCAGGCGGAGCTCGATCTGGAAACCACGCAAGGCCAGTTGGCCACCACGCGGGGCACGCTCGCCCTCGCGTTAGGCTTGCCGGCCAACACGCCGTACGACCTGCAACCGCCTACCTTGCCGACGACCGTGCCGGTGGTCGCCGACAGCGTCGACACGCTCATCGCGATGGCGCTGCGCGACCGGCCGGACCTCGCGGCGGCACAAGCGGAGTACGAACGGGCCAGGGCCAACATCAGCGTCGTCCGCGCGACGCGCCTGCCGTCGCTCGTGGTCAATGGAACCGGCGCGCGCACGTACTCCAAAGCGCTCTCCAACGGCGCCAATAGCTACACGCTCTCACTCGGCCTCAGCATCCCGATCTTTGCGGGGTTCAGCCGCGCCTACAACCAACTCGCCGCCGAAGCGGAACGCGACGCGGCAGGCGCTCAGCTCGACCAGACACGGCAGCAAGTCATCTTCGACGTGTTCAGCTCGTATCAAACGTTGCAAACGTCGACCAAGCGCGTGAGCTCGGCCGATGACCTCCTGGCGAGCGCCCAGGAATCGGAAGACGTCGCGCTCGGCCGATACAAGCAAGGCGTCGGAAGCGTCCTCGATTTGCTCACGGCACAGGCCGCGTTAGCCAGCGCGCGAGCGCAGCAAGTCCAGGCACGATGGACGTGGGAAACCTCGTTGGTCCAGCTGGCGCACGACGCGGGTATTCTCGACGTGCACGGCGGTAGCCCGATCCACCTCACGCCCGACACCACACAATCGAAGCCCCCACAATGATTGATATGGCAGTCCCGCGCGAAACGTGGCACTCACTGACGAGGCGGCGGCATCTCATTTCCGCCGTCGGCGTCGTGCTGGTGCTGGTCGCGTGCAAGGATCCAAAGAAACCGAAGTCGGCAGCGGTGCCCGTGGCGGTCGCGCACGTCGAGCAACGCGATGTGCCGTACGAAATCGACGCCACCGGTACGATCGAGCCGATGCAGACCGTGTCCGTTTCGGCGCAGGTCGGCGGAATCCTCACGCACATCGACTTCAAGGAAGGCGATGACGTGAAGCAGGGACAGGTATTGTTCCAGATCGATCCGCGACCGTTCGAAGCCGCGTTGCAGCAAGCCCGCGCCGGACTCGCCAAGGACAGCGCACAGCTCACGACCGCTCTTCAGGATGAGCAGCGCTTCGCCCAACTGGTGCAGAAGGACTACGTCACACAGCAGCAGTACGATCAGGCGAAAGCGAACGCGTTGTCGGGCAAGGCCACGGTCAGCGCCGACGAAGCGCTGGTCGAGACTCAGCGGCTCAATCTCGAGTACGCCACGATTCGCTCTCCGATCGCGGGGCGCGCCGGCGCGATTCTGCTCAAGGAAGGCAATCTCGTGCACGCGGCCGGCACACCCCTCGTGGTGATCAATCAGATTCGCCCGATCATGGCGCGCTTTGCGGTCTCGGCCATACACCTTCCCCGCATTCGGCAATACCAGAGCGATACGTTGAGTGTTGTTGCCCAACCGGCGAGCGGACTCGGCGCGCCCAGCCGTGGTACGCTGTCGTTCCTCGACAATGCCGTGGACACGACGACGGGAACGATCATGATGAAGGCCAGATTTTCCAATGCGGACGCCGTGCTCTGGCCAGGTGAGTTCGTGAACGTGGCGCTCGAGCTGTACGTCGAGAAAGGCGCGGTCGTGGTCCCAACGACTGCAGTCGTGCAGGGCCAGTCCGGAACGGCGGTGTTCACAGTGAACGACAGTGGCATCGCCCAGCAACGACCGGTACAGGTCGAACGCACGGCAGGGGACATGTCGATCATCGAGAAAGGGCTCACTGCGGGCCAAACGGTGGTGACGGACGGACAACTCCGCATTACCGATGGCACGAAGGTGCAAATCCAAGGCGCGACTAACGGCGATCAGCCGAGGCCCTGATGAACATCGCGGGAATCTGGATTCGACGGCCCGTCATGACCACGCTCGTCATGATGGGCATTCTGATCTTCGGGATCGTAGCGTATCGCCAGCTGGCGGTCAGCGACCTGCCGACGGTCGACTACCCGACGATCAACGTCAGCGCGTCCCTGCCCGGCGCGAGCCCCGAAACGATGGCGTCCGCCGTGGCGACGCCGCTCGAGAAACAGTTTTCGACCATCGCCGGCATCGACGTGATGACGTCGAGCAGCAGCCAGGGCTCGACCAACATCGTCCTGCAGTTCACCCTCGATCGCAACATCGACGCGGCAGCGCAGGACGTGCAGGCCGCCATCTCGAAAACGTTGCGACAGCTGCCACAGAACATCATCCCGCCGTCGTATCAGAAGGTCGATCCGTCTGCGTCAGCCATTCTCTACCTCGCGCTCACGTCGAAAACGCTGGAGCTGTCCCAGCTCGACGAGTACGCCGAGACGTACCTCGCCCAGCGACTCTCGACCGTGTCGGGCGTCGCGCAGGTGCAGGTGTACGGCTCGATGAAATACGCGGTGCGCGTGCAACTGGACCCGCAGGCGATGGCCATTCGCAAGATCGGGATCGACGAAGTGGTCAGCGCCATCAACAACGCGAACGTGAACTTGCCGACTGGTGTGCTGTGGGGCGCGAACAAAGCGTACACGGTGCAGGCAGACGGACAGCTCCAGGACGCGAAAGCATTCCGTCCGATGATCGTCGCGTATCGCGACGGCGCACCCGTGCGACTGGAAGACATTGGCAACATCGTCGATGGCGTCCAGGACTCGCACCAGGCCAGTTGGTACAACGGCGCGCGCGCCATCGTGCTCGCCATTCAACGCCAGCCGGGCACCAACACCGTGCAGGTGGCGAACGGCGTCAAGCAGGCGCTCAAGCAGATGGAGGAGGAATTCCCGCCCTCCGTCCGCGTCGACGTGCTGCACGACCACTCGGAGTCCATCGCGGCGTCCGTGAAGGACGTGAAGTTCACGCTCTTCCTCACGCTGTGCCTGGTCGTGCTCGTGATCTTTTTGTTCCTCAGGAACGTCTCGGCCACGGTCATTCCGAGTCTGGCACTGCCGATGTCGTTAGTCGGCACGTTCGCCGTGATGTACCTGCTGAACTACAGTCTCGACAATTTGTCATTGATG
Organism: Gemmatimonadaceae bacterium; assembly: GCA_035935375.1. Classification (GTDB taxonomy): domain Bacteria; phylum Gemmatimonadota; class Gemmatimonadetes; order Gemmatimonadales; family Gemmatimonadaceae; genus JADGGM01. The sequence continues at coordinate 12,217 of DASYXE010000256.1, forward strand.
GCGCTCACCCTGTCGGTGGGCTTCGTCGTCGATGACGCCATCGTGATGCTCGAGAATATCGTCAGGCACATCGAGATGGGCGAACCGGTGTTCCAGGCCGCCCTCGATGGGTCGCGAGAGATCGGCTTCACGATCTTGTCGATGACGATGTCGCTCGTGGCCGTGTTCATCCCGATTCTGTTCATGGGCGGTCTCATTGGCCGCCTGTTCCACGAATTCGCGGTGACGATCGGGGTCGCCATTCTGGTGTCGGGCTTCGTCTCGCTCACGCTCACGCCGATGCTGTGCAGCCGCTTCCTCAAGTCGCACCACGGGGAAGAGCACGGGCGGTTCTTCAATGCCACGGAGCGGATCTACGAGCGTGTGCTGGCCGGCTACGAGCGAACGTTGCGCACGGCGATGGACCACCGTCGCAAGGTGCTCGTGTTCGCGGCGTTGGTATTGGTGGGCACCGGAGTGCTCGCGGTCATCACACCCAAAGGCTTCTTGCCGAGCGAAGACCAGGGGTTCCTGCACGGAACCACCGAAATGGCGGAAGGCACATCGTTCGACGCGATGGTCACGCATTCGGAGCAGGTGTCCAAGATCATCCAGGCCGATCCCAACGTGTCGGACTACATGGTATCAGTGGGCACCGGCGGGGCTTCGAACACGATCAACGACGGCCGCGTCCTGCTGCACCTCAAACCGCTCGATCAGCGCACGCTGAGTGCCGACCAGATCCTGCAAGAAGAAGAACGGAAATTCGCATCGCTCACGGGCATGCGCGTGTATCTGCAGAATCCACCGCCGATCAACATTGGCGGTCATTCGACCAAGAGCGATTATCAGTTCACGTTGCAAAGCGCCGACATCCAAACGCTGTACGCGTCGTCGAACAAGCTGCTCGCGCGCATGGAGAACATTCCCGGTCTGCAGGACGTGACCACCGACCTGCAGATCAAGAATCCGCAGGTGAACGTCGCGATCGATCGCGACCGTGCGTCATCGTTAGGCGTGAACGCGTCGCAAATCGAGAATGCGCTGTACGACGCGTACGGGCAGGCACAGGTGTCGACGATCTACACGTCGAACAATCAGTACTGGGTCGTGATGGAGCTCGAGGACCAGTATCAGCGCGATCTGTCGGCGCTCAATCTCCTGTACATCAAGTCGAGCAGCGGCGACCTCGTGCCGCTGTCGGCGGTGGCGCACCTGTCGCCCGACATCGGCCCGCTCACGGTGAACCACTCGGGCCAATTGCCGTCGGTGACACTCTCGTTCAACCTCGCACCGGGCGTCTCGTTGGGCGACGCGGTTGGACGTGTGCAGCAAGCCGCCAGTGAGATTCTTCCCGCGAGCGTCACGACGGCATTCTCGGGCACGGCGCAGGCATTCCAGCAAGCGCAGGCCGGCTTGTTGGGCCTGCTCGTCCTGGCTGTCGTCGTGATCTACATCGTGCTCGGCATTCTGTACGAGAGCTTCGTGCATCCGCTCACGATTCTGTCCGGCTTGCCCTTCGCTGGATTCGGGGCGCTGCTCTCGTTGTTCATCTTTCACCCCGATCTGAGCATCTACGCGTTCGTCGGAATCATCATGCTCATCGGGCTGGTCAAGAAAAACGCGATCATGATGATCGATTTCGCGATCGAAGCCGAGCGGGGTCATGGCAAGTCTGCGCACGACGCGATCCTCGAGGCCTGCTCCGTCCGCTTCCGCCCAATCATGATGACCACGATGGCCGCATTGATGGGCACCTTGCCGATCGCCCTCGGCACAGGCGCGGGTGCAGAGTCGCGGCGACCGCTCGGCATCGCGGTTTGCGGCGGCCTCGCGTTCTCACAGCTCGTGACACTGTATGTCACGCCGGTGATCTATACCTACCTCGATTCATTGCAGCGGCGGCTCCATGCGTTCGAGCCCCAGCAGGCCGAAGGTGCGCCGCTGCCGGCCACCGGTGACTGACCAACGGGACCCGAGATGCGTCTTCACAAGCGTCTCGGGTCCGCGTCCTGGACCTTTGGCCACGGGCGCCACTCCGCGTCGCCCCTCGTCTTGACGGATTGGGAGATGTGTTGTATTGGGAGCTTCTGGCGGGAGTGAATGACGCGAAGCTACGACCCCTTCAATTTTTCAACGAGCACATACCCGCAGCACCAGGTGCTACGCGACAACACGACAGGAGGCAATCATGCCGCGCGGTGACGAGTACAACGAGAAGCTCCACCTCTCCGAGCACGATGACGACGAGGATGATCTCGGATATGGTGGCGGCGGCTCGTCGTATGATGAGGAGGAGGAGGAAGAGACGAGCGGCTGGGGCATGAAGACCCATAGCGATGATCTGTGGGACAGCACTGACGAGGATGAGGACGACGAAGAGGGTGGAGTCGACGAGGAAGGCGCTGAGGTCGAGGAAGAAGTAACCATCATCAGCACGCCGGCGACGCCGTCGGCCGGTGGCATGGGTTCGGCGAGCCGTCCGCCGGCAAAAAAGGCGGCGCCTGCTGCCGCGAAGGCGCCCGCGCCCAAGCACGCGCCGGCGGCAAAGAAGGCTGCACCCAAGCCCGCAGCCAAGAAGGCGAAGAAGAAGGCGGCGAAAAAAGCGCCGCGTCGCGCTGCGGCGAAGAAGAAATCGGCCGGGAAGAAGGGAGCGCGCAAAAAGTCTGCTGGGAAAAAGGCCGGTCGGAAGGCCGGCGCTCGCAAGAGAAAGTAGACTCGAATTCCAGCTGCGACGTAGCGGCGAGGCGCGTTGCGCCTCGCCGCTCGTCGTTTTCACTCCTCGGCTCGGACGCTCCTGTCGCGTAACTGGCGCGTCCGTTATTCTTGGCCCATGGCTGATTCACCGGTCCCGCTACTCAGAGCACACGGTCGCCACGCACCGTGGAATGCTCGCGGACTGGCAGGCCATGCGACGTCGCTCGTGAACGCGGCTGCGATGCGACCGACCAACGCGGCCGCGCGCGCGGAGCCGAGTGCGCGAGCGGTGCGGTACTACGTATCGAGTGGTCTCCTCGACAGACCCGAAGGCACGGGAACGTCGGCCACCTACGGATACCGTCATCTGCTGCAACTGCTGTTCGTGAAGATCCGCCAGCGGGAGGGTCAACCGCTGGAGAAGATTCGCGACGAGATGCGCGAGCTCACGGGCGACGCACTCGAGCGCCGCGTGGCGGCGTCGCTCGCGCCGGCGCTCACGATGGGCGCGGACATCGCGGTCGCGCAGGACGCGGCCACTGAAGGGATGTGGCACCGCTTCACGGTGGCCAACGGCATCGAGCTCCACGTCCGCGACGACTCGCCGGCATCGCGCGACGACGCGGTCCTCGCGATGCGCGAGGCGGTGCGGGCAACGTTAGGCCGCGACGACATCCGCTGACCTCGTTCGTTAGGCCCGCGCGCAGCGCAACTCAGCGCGCGAGGGGCTCGAACTCGAGACCGCGCGGAATCCGGCGATAGCCCGCCGCCGCGAACGCGCCGGCCCATCGGCTCGCCGCCGCGGGGCCGCCATCGATCCGTTCGACCGTGCACCGGCGTCGCGTTAGGCCGCTCGACGACCGCCGGCGCTGCACGTACTCGGCCAGCAGCCGCGCTGCCGCGGTCACGTCCGGCTCGTCGGCGGCCGGCCCCACGACGACGCGCCGCCCCACATCCTCGGCGGAGAGGATCACCGCCGAGCCGCGGATCACGAGCACCGCGCCGCGACCCTTGGGGTGCTCCAGCGGCGCCGTCGTCCGCGTCGGAAGGGGAAGGTTGAACACGTTCGCCGGATCCGTCGCCGCGAGCGTCACCAAAGGCGCCTCGTTGCCCGTCATCTCTTCCCGCACGCCGCGCAACAGCTCGACCGCAGCCGGCACCGCGAACTGCGCTCCGGCCATCCCTTCCACGAAATAGCCGCGGCGCACCTCTCCGCGCTGCTCGAGACGTTTGAGCTCGCGATAGATGGATCGCCACGCGACGGGCGGTCGTTCCCGCCGCCACCAATCGCTGGTGACGACGCCGTATCGATCGAGCCAGCGTCGCGCCACTATTTCGGCGTGCTCGTCCTCGGGCGGCTTCTCCCCGTCATCCAGCGAAATCAACGACCACCGGCCCACCCAGCCGCTGCGCGGGCCGGGCGAGTCGGGCCGACGCCACTTTGGCAACCGGTACGCCGACACCCGGTGTTGGACCACCGGGGACTCCGGTAGGCCGGCGATTTCGGACGGCCATCGCGACGTATCTGCCGGCGCCTCGCGCCCCGGCAACGGCCGCATCCGAATGATTTCACGCATCGCTTCGACCGTGTCATTCGTGGCCACGCCGGCGGCGACCAGCTCCCGCAGCGCATCCCGTAGTGCCGCCGGACCGAGGCCCGTCTCGGACGCCAGATCGCCGAAGAACGACGCGCCCCGTTGGGCGAGTGCGTCTCGCACTCGTTGGGCATCGTTGGTGAGCGGCGCCGCCGCTGTCGAGAGCCAGATGCTCTCCTCGCCGCGCGGGAAAAACCGGATCGCGGCGAGGGTCGTCGCGCCGGTATCCGTTTGCCGCGCGCTCCCCGCCCACTCGAGTTGGCCCGATGACGCGAGCTGCGAGAGCCACGCCGGCTCGTAGCGGTCCAACCGCGAGGGAAGCGTGTCGCGCTCCCAACGATCGGGCGCCTGCGGCAGGCCGGACAGCTGGTGCAGCGCCGATTCGAGGCCGGATGAGCCCGTTAGACGGTCGCGCGGATCGACGTGCTGCCAGCGCCGGAGGAACGCGCCAAAGGTGCCGAGGTCCACCGCGCGGATCTGCCGGCGCAAGGTGGCCAGCGCTCGACGGCGCGCGCGCTCGACGACGCCGGCCGTGCACCACTCGGTGTCGCGCACCTCGCGCCGAAACCGGCCCCGCACCAGTCGCCCGGCCCGCTCCCACTCGGTGAGCAAGCCCGTTACCCACTCGTCGGTCCATCCGTAGCGCGAGACGATCTCGGGCGTCGTCACGGGTCCCGCAAGCGCCACGAACTTGGCCAGAATTTCCCGCTTGGCCGCATGCGCTTCGAGGGACGCATGCCGGAAGGCGCCCGGCACGACGACATCGGCGGCCGTGTCGGCGAGCGCCGGCCCGGCGTGGACGCGATCGAGCATCTCCTCGCCGAAAGCCGACGCGTACCGCGGAAACGTCTCGACGAGAATCGCGCGCCAGCGGAGCCCCTCGTCCGCGGCCGGGAACGGAATCACGATGACGCGACCGTTCGCGAGCAACTCGTCGACCAGGTCGCGCGACACCAGCCCAGCATCGGACGCCGCCGTGCGCTCGCGCAGCTCGTCGACCGTGAGGTCGCCGGCGCGGTCGAGCAAGTGGGCGAGCTCGTCCGCGCTACGGGCGCGGCGCCGCTCGGACGTGCCTCGGCGGTCGGCCACGACGTCCTGGAGCGCGCGCCGCGCGTCGTCGTCGGCCTCGCCGCCTAACAGACCGTCGGCCAGCACGTCGCCTAACAGGGCCCGGTCAACCGACAACAGCGCCGCGGTGCGCTCGGCCCGCGGCGTGTCGTCCGCGTAGAGCCAATCCATCACGAAG
>DASYXE010000257.1:0-6698 GCA_035935375.1 Gemmatimonadaceae bacterium
TGATCGCCGTGCCGCCCAGCGTGATCGCGACCGCGTCGGTGCCGCCCACGCTCGGCGTGTAGGTCAGCGTGTAGGTGCCGTTGCCGTTATCCGTGACGCTGGCCGTGGCGGTGTTGGCCCCCGTGACGCTGCCCGCCACCGTGGCCCCACCGCTCGTCAGGTTGTTCCCGTTGGCGTCCTTGGCCTGCACCGGGATCGTCGTCAGCGAGCCCGCCGAACCCGCCGGCACCGTGGCCGTGGTGTGTGCCGCATCCGCCGCCCCGGGGTTGACCGTCACCACGGCGTTGCCGCCGGCGATGGCGACGCCACCGATGGTGCCCGAGACAGTCGCCGTGCCGCTCGTCGTGGTCGTTAACGTCGCCGTGTAGGTGCCGTTGCCATTATCGACGATGGTGCTCAGCGCCCCGATCGTGGTGGATAGCACGACCGTGCCGCCGGACGAAGCCAGGGCGTTTCCGTTGGCGTCCTTGGCGTGAACGGTGAGTGTCGCGGTCCCGCCGGCGGTAAGCGTGCCGGCGCTGCTGGTGATGTTGGTAGTGGTGGCAGAGGCCGCGCCGGGCACCGTGGTGATGACACCGCTGCTCCCGGAGACTGTGCCCGTCGTAGCGGTGACCGTCACCGTCTGTCCCGCTGGCGAGGCCGGTGTGGTCACGGTTACCGAGGCGATGCCACTGGCGTTCGTCGTGGACGTTGCGGCCGACGGCGTAAACGCGCCGTTATTGAGGCCCCAGGTAACTGTCTGACCCGCCGAAGCAATGGCGTTGTTTCCCGCATCGCGCAGCTGCGCCGTCAATGTCACGACGCTCCCGGCCGCCGGGCTCGTGCTGCCTGGCGTCACCAGGTAATTGCTGGGCGCGCTGCTCACCGTGAGGATGTCGCCGCTGGTGCCGGTGAGCGGAGTGCCGTCCGTCGCCGTGACCTGATGATGCGTTGACGCGGTCGCGCTCACCGTGAACGTGACAGTCGCGACGCCGCTGGGGTTCGTCACCGACGTTGCCGCCCCGAACGAACCTCCGCCGGTGCTGCTCCACGTGATCGTCTTGCCTGAAGTCGCGATCGGGTTGCTGTTCACGTCGGCGAGCTGCGCGGTGATCGTCACGGTGGTGCCGACGGTCGGCGTCGAGTTGCTTGACGTCACCACGTATTTCGTCGCCGCGCCCGCCGTCCACGTCACCGTCTGGTTTCCGCTGCTGATGGCGACGCCGTTGACCGTGGCGCTCACCGTGCCGTTGCCGCTCGCCGAGGGCGCGGTCAGCGTCGCGGTGAACGTGCTGTCGTTGACCGTGGTGACGCCGCTCAGCGTGCCCGTGCCGGAGAGCGACATCGCGACCGCCGTGCCGGGCACGCGCAGGTTGCGGCCGTTCGCGTCACGCGCCCGCACCGTGACGACGACCGTGCTCGCCCCGTCCGCGGTGACGCTCGAGGTGGAGACCTGGATCACCGATTGCGACGTGGACGCGACCTGCGCCACGGTGACCGTCGCCGAGTCCTTGGCGGTGCCCGCGGCGGCGACGATGATCGAGCTGCCCTGGGCGACGGAGGTGACGACGCCCGTGCCGCTCACGGTCGCGACGCTCGGCGTACGCGACGTCCAGGTGACCGCGGGGTTCGGCGCGGCGAGCGAGTCGCCTCGCGCGTTGCGGACGCTGGCCGCGTAGTTCGTCGTGACGCCTATCGACGCGAGCGTGGTCGTGCCCGCTGGCGACACCGTCAGCGTCGCCGGCGCGTTCGTCACCGTCACGAGCACCGAGTCGCGGATCGTGGCGTTCCCGGGGCTGATCGCGCGGATGTAGGTCGCCCCGGCCCCCACCGCGCTGATCACGCCCGTGGACGAGACGACCGCCACCAGCTGGTTGCCGGTGCTCCAGGTGACGGCATCCCTCGGCAGGACCGCGCTCAGGCCGTTCCGGAAGTTCACGCTCGCGCTGTACGAGTCGTTGACCGAGGCGAGCGTCGTGTCGTTCGACGTGATGTCCACGAGCGTGGGGTAGTTCGTCACCGTGACCGTGACCGGCGTCGAGACGGCGTCCGACGTCACCGTGACGGAGGTCGAGCCGACGCCCGTAGCCGTCACCACGCCACTCGAGTTCACCGTCGCGATCGCGGCGTTCGCGGTCGAGTACGTGACGTTCGGCCCCGCAATCAGGTTGCCCTGCTCGTTGCGCACCGTGGTCGTGAGCGACTGCGTCTGGCCGATGCTCGTGAGCGTCACCGGCGCGGGGCTCGCCGAGATCGACGAGGCGAGGTTCGACACGACGACCTTGCCCGAGTCGAGCACCGAGCCCGCCGTGCCGACGACGTAGGTCGTGCCGCTGCCCACCGACGTCGCGTTGCCCGTCGACGCGTTGATCGACACCACGCTCGGCGAGCGAGACAGCCACAGGATCGAGGCGCCCACGATCACGTCGCCGCGCGCGTTGCGCACGGTGGCCGCGTAGGTCGCGGTGCGGCCGAGCGAGGGGAGGGTGTCGAGCGCGGGGCTCACCACGATCGAGGCCGGCGCGTTCGTCACCGTGACTGTGACCGAGTCGCGCCGCGCGGTGTTGAGCGAGTTCTGCGCGCGGATCTTGGTGGTGCCGGCGGCGACGGCGATCACGGTGCCGTCCGACGTCACGCGCGCGATCGTCCCGTCGTCGCTGAGCCACTGCGCCGCGGTGCGGGGCAGGGCGGCGCCGATCGCGTTCTTCAGCGTCACGGCCGGCTGGATCGAGTCGTTGATGCTCGCCAGCGTGATCGGCCCGCTGGTGATCCTGATCGTGTCGGGCGCGTTCGTCACCGTGATGGTCGAAGGCGCGGTCAACGTCGAGAAGTGCGCGCTCACGGTGGCCGAGCCGACGCCGATGCCGGTCACGAGGCCCGTGCCGTCCACCTTGGCTACCGTCGTATCGGTGCTGGTCCACGTGAAGGTCACGCCCGTCACCGCGCCGCCGGTCGCGTTGCGCGCGTCCGCCGCCAGCGGCAGCGTCGCGCCGACGCTCGGGATCGTCGCCGACGTCGGGGAAACGGTCAGCTGCGTCGCGATGTTCTGCACGACCAGCGTCGCCGTGTCGGCGTGCAGGCCGCGCGTGCCGTTGGCCTCGGCGATGATCTTCGTCGCGCCGACCGCGAGCGACGTGACGAGGCCGCTCGCCGTGACCGAGGCGACCGTGTTGTTGGTCGTGCGCCAGGTGAGCGTGGGGTTCGTGATGACCGCGGTGCGCGCGTTGCGCACGTCGGCCACGTACTGGATCTGGAGCGAGGGCGACGTCAGCGTGTCGAGGTGGCGGTTCAGGGCCACAGACGCCGGGGCGTTGGTCACCGTGATGCGCACCGAGTCGAAGCGCGCCGGGTTCAGCGGATCCGTCGCGTAGATGGCCGAGAGGCCGGCCGCCTTGGCGGTCAGGAACCCGTTGGCCACGGTCACGACCGTCGGGTCGGTCGAGGTCCAGGTGGCGGCGGAGTTCGGCACCGGCGCGCCGCGCGAGTTCCGGAAGTTGGTGCGTACTGTGAACGTGTCGCCGATCGCGACCATCGTCGTGTCGGGCGACGTGATGTCCACCTGCGAGATGCGGTTCTCCACCGTGATGGTCGAGGTGTCCGCCGCGCCGGCCGTGATCGAGCCGATCACCTTCGTGACGCCGATGCCGCGGCCGACCACGATGCCGGTCGTCGGGCCCACGGCGGCGATGGTGGTGTCGAGCGCCGTCCAGGTGACCGGAATGCCCGTGATGGGGACGCCGAGCTTGTTCAGCACGGCGCCCGCGAGCGTTGCGGAGTCGCCGACCGTGGTGAGGTCCACGGTGTGCGTGACCTGCACCGACTTCGCCAGGTTCAGCACCACGATCGTCACGGTCGCCGTGGCGGCGTCCATCTTGGCCGTGACCGTCGTGGACCCGAGCTTCAGGCCCTTCACGACGCCGTTCGTGACGGTGACGACGGTGGGGTCGAGCGCGTTGAAGATGAACGACCGGTTCTGAATCGTGACGTTCTTGTTGTCGAAGGCGACGGGCTGGATCGTCAGCGTGTCGTTGATCGCGAAGATCGTGTCCGTCGCGTTCCCCGTGATGGCCACGCTCTGCGCGACCTGCGCCACGGCGATCGCCATGGTCGTGTCGGTGGTGCCGGCCACGACGTGGAGGTTCGCGGTGCCGACGCCGACGCTGTGGAGTTTCGCGCTGTCGGTGCCGACGGGCGTCACCGTGAAGATGCCGGCGGCCGACGAGCTGAACACGGGCGTCGGAAGTCCCGGCGTGTTGAACGGGATGAGATTGCCGCGCGCGTCGGCCGGTGCGACGGCGACGATGGTGTCCGCGGTGAGCGCCGGCATGCTCAGCTGCGACGGCGTGAACACGTACTTCTTCAGCGCCTGCACCACGTGAATCGGGATCGTCGAGCGCGCGGTGTCCGCCACCGCCGTGAGGGTAGCGTTTCCATTGGCCCGCGCGATCAGGATGGGGAGCGCGTTCGGCGCCTTGACGACCCTCACGATCGTCGTGTCGCTGGAAATCAGCGAGTCCAGCACCGTGTCGGCGGGAACGATGGGTACTCGGCCCTGCGCCAGCACGTTGGAGCGTATCGCCAGCGTGTCGTTCAGGCTCTTGAGCGTGATGGACGTGCTGTCCCGGATCGCGACGCCGCCGGCCACGGCGCGCACCGTGAGAGTCGTCTCGGGCGGGTTGTCGCCGAGGTTCGAGCCCAGCAGCGTGATCGTGACGTGCGCCGTGCCGCGCGCGAGCGCGAGGAGCGTGTCGCCCGAGACGTCGAAGACGGAGCGGTTGTCGGAGCCGAGCTGCACCTTCGCGCCGACCAGCGGCGTGGTGCCGCGGGCGACGTCCACGTGCTGGCCCGGGCCGACGACGAACGGGATCTTCGCGCCGACGACCTGGAGCGTGTCGGAGGCCTGGAGGGTGAACACGATCTTCGCCCCGGTCCCGACGCCTTCGACCAGCGTACAGGTGACCGCGGCAAGGCACGCCCCCGCTACGGCGACGTAACGGCGGACACGCCCACTTCGACGGCGGGGTAGGCCGGTGGGATTCGGTGCAAGCTGTTTCACAGGCTGGGGATAGAAACTACACCTGAAACGCCGGCCCGCGAGTCCGCCTGTAGGGCAAACCCCACAAATCCCGGTTGCAGATTGGCCGGGGTGCCGCATATTCGCGCATGATCGCGAGTGACCTGCTGCGCGACCTCCGCTACGCCCTCCGCACGCTGCGCCGCAGCCCCGGCTTCGTGGTCGTGGCCGTCCTGTCCCTCGGCCTGGGCCTCGGCCTCACCACGACCATGTTCGGGCTGCTGGACGCCGTCCGGCACCCCTATGCGCCGTTCGCGCGACCGGACGCTCTGTTCGGCGTCGGCTGGCGGTACTACGTGCGAAACGTGCGGATCACGCCGTTCGACATGTTCAGAAACGTGCGCGATAACACCACGTCCTTCGATGCGATGGTGCCGGTCAGGTTCGTTCAGGACGTGGTGTCGATCGGGGACGACCGGCGCGAGGGGGGCTCCGTTCAAGTACCGGCGCGCTTCTTCGGGACGCTGGGTGTACGGGCGGAGCTGGGGCGCGTGTTCACTGATGCGGACGAGTCCGATGACGTGGCTGTCATCAGTCACGCGCTGTGGAAACGGGGGTTCCATGGCGCGCGGTCGCTCAGCGGTCTCCATGTCGCGATCGGCAAGCGCACATATGCGGTCATCGGCGTCATGCCCCGCGGCATGACCTACCCGTACAACGCTGTGGCCTGGACCCAGCTCCCGGCGGCCGTGGAGCGAACGGGCCTCGGGATGGGCTGGATCCGAACGCTGGCGCGGCTCAAAGCGGGCGTCACGCCTGAGGCGGCGAGCGCCGAGCTCACCGCGCTCGCCAAGCGGCTCGATGCCATGTACGCGGAGGAACAGAATCCCTTCGAGATCTATCTTCGTTCCATCAAGGACGATCCGATCAAGCTGAAGGACATTCACTACGCGATGCTGGGCGGGGCCATCTTCGTGTTGCTCATCGCATGCGCAAACCTCGCCAACCTGATGCTGGCGCGAGGACTCAATGCGAGACGCGATCTCGCGCTGCGCCTGGCGATCGGGGCGACCCGGCTCGCCGTCGTGCGGCAGATGTTCGTGGAGTGCGCGATCGTGGCCGTTGCGGGCGGTGCGGTCGGCGCGGTGCTCAGCGTCTGGGGCGCGGATATCCTCTCTTCACGCATTCCGCGGGAGCTGGAGTGGGTCGGGATACTGGAGCCGCAGCTCAGCTGGCGCGTGTTCGCGCTGGCGGCGCTCGCGGTGGCGACCTCCGCGGTGCTGTTCGGCCTGCTACCGGCGATTCGCGTCGTCTCCAACGTGAGCCTCGATGAGCCACTGAAAGAGGGTTCCGCGAGCACGACTATGCGGGTGCGCCAGCGCTACAGTTCGCTCGTTGTCGTAGAGGTCGCACTGGCCCTGTCGCTCATGATGGGGGCGGGCCTGCTCGCGAAAGTCGTCAGGCATCTCTCCACCATGGACTACTCGTTTCCGGCGAGGAAGATCGTCAACGCGTGGGCGTTCGCGCAGATCGACTCCGCGCACCTGCAGAATGTCGACCTGGCACGCACGACGCTGGAGCGCATGCGTGCGGACGTGATAGCGCGAGTCGGCAGCCTGCCGGGCGTGGCGGGCGTGGCTCTGGAAGCCCACACAATCAACAACCCTGGCGGCGCCATTTCCGCGGAGCGATCCAGCGACTCGAT
>DASYXE010000258.1:0-4942 GCA_035935375.1 Gemmatimonadaceae bacterium
GGTGCGCCGAGCGTGCCGTCGCCGTGGAGAGGACGGAGGGATTCTCCGTTGGGCAGCGGCACGGTCACCGCGGTGCTGTTACCGAAATTCTTCACTTTCCACGAGCCGCTCGGGCGGGCGAGGATGAGCGCGTGATCGAACTCGCGCGCCCAGATCGAGAAGCCCTGATTGGTGCTGTCGCTGCCGGTCTGGATGACGTGCCGCGGACCCGTCGGATGCCCAACGTCGTACTCCTGCGCTTTGAGCCACACCTGATCGTAGGGCACCTTCCACGCGTTCTCGAGATCGAGAAAGAGGTGATCGGGCGACGACGGCACCACGAGGTAGTAGCTGGCGAGCTCGAACATCTTGAGGCGCTCGGCCTGCGAGGCATAGTTGCCCGGCGCATACGTGGCGAACACCCCGTGCATGCCGTTGGCGTCGGCCCAACTGTCTAACGACACGAGCTCGACGAGCACATTGTGCGTGAGCAGCGTGTCGACCCACTTCCAGCGGTCGGGCATGGACGCGTTGAGCGGATTGTTCATGCGCTCCAAGTGCACGGCGCCCGCGGCCGTCGCCATTCCCCAGTCGAACGGCTTCGCGTATTCGGACGTGTTGAGCATCACGATTTTCGGCGCGATGGCCTGCGCGATGTCGTGCACGTATTCGATCATGTCGCGCTGATACACCTGTCGATCGGGATACTCGGCCAACGGCGTCTTGCCCAACGCTTTGCCGATGTCGCCGGAGGAGTGCGAGTCGAAGAACACCCCATCACCGTTGCCGACGAATCGCCGGATGCGGTCCTCGGCGTAGGCACGTGCGCCCGAATCACCCGGATTGATCGCCCATCGCTTGGAGCCCCACGCGGTGAACTGCAATCGCGTCGCCGGCGAGGGATCGGACCCCGCGAGGTGCAGGAGCGCCTTCTCCAGCTGGAACTGGGGATGCGCGGCGAACCACTGCTGCATGTCATCGTAGTACGACGTCGCCAAATTATTCGACTTTTGCTCGCCCGGTTGCATCACGTTCCAGTCGAGCGCGTACGGGATGACGCGGATCGCCGGGTTCAGCGATTTGTACTGCTCCGCGTCACCGCCCATGACGAAATCGAAGTGCGCGGCCGCCCACGTCCGTTCGGTGTTGCGCTGCGACCCATTCGATACGTAGCCCGTCCGGAAGTCGGTGACCATGGTGCGGATCCAGGGCCAGTGCGGCGAGGTGGCACTGTACGCGCGATCGGTCCGGGCCGGCGCGCTCAACGGACGTTTGAGCGCGGGTTGGTCGGCATGGGAGGGCGTCTTCGAGGGACGCTCGACCCGCGGACGAGCGGCGCGGGATGGCGCGGCCGGCGAGGAACTGAGCGAAGGCGCAGCAGCTGGAACACGATCTGCACTCGGAGACGGCGTGCGGTCCAGTCCGGCTAGGACCGCGATCCCGCCGGCGAGCACGAGCATGGCGACGGTGAATGGAGGTAAGCGCATGCTGGAGATTTCCTCGTTGCCCGATGGTCCGGGCGGGGCGGTCAACGCGAATCAGCAATACAACACGTGAGAGTCGTACCCGATGCAACCGGGCTGGTTCGCGCGGCGAACCATTCCGCGCATATTGTGCAGAATCGCGGCCAACGCGCCGCGTCGCAACACCATGGGTTGGATGAGGCCGATCAGCGGTATTCGGTGCCGCGCATTGCGGCTGTGCAACCTACCGGTCATCGTTCGGGCCGACCAACCTGAACGGCGCTAGATCGGCGTCATCCGCCTCGAGCGAACAGGAGCGTGGACGTGTGCGTGCTGTTTGGCGCCGGCGCAGGACGAGCGGCGCAATCATGAGCGGATCGCGATGAATCCTTCTCCGCTCTTCATTGTCGGCGTTGGGCGCAGCGGCTCGAGCGTTTTTCACCGCTTGTTGTGCCGTCATCCGCGTGCGGCATGGTTGTCGCGCGTCCTCGAGCAGTGGCCCAACGCGGTGGGGACGAATCGCGCGCTCATGCACGCGCTCGGGGTGCCGATCGTTGGGCACAGCTTGTCGGGCATGATCGACCCGGGCGAGTGCTACGATTTTTGGGAACAGCTCGTGCCGGGCTTCACGTCGCCGTGTCGCGACCTGGTTGCGGCGGATGTACAGAACGACGCGCGCGCGGCCGTGCGCCAGGCGTTGAGTGCGATACCGACGAAACGTCGGCCCCAGCTCGTGGCCAAGGTCACCGGATGGCCGCGGGTCGGATTTCTTCGCGAGATCTTTCCGAACGCCAAGTTCATCCACGTCCTGCGCGACGGACGTCCGGTCGCCGCATCGTTTCTCAAGGTGGAATGGTGGCGCGGGTGGCGCGGTCCGTCGGGATGGTTGTTCGGCGATCTCACGCCAGAGCAGGCAGCCGAATGGCAGCGCCACGACCGGTCGTTCGTCGCGCTGGCCGGCATCCAATGGAAGATCCTCATGGATGCGATGGACAGCGCGCGGCGATCCGTGCCGGCGACGAGCATGGTAGAGATCAAGTACGAGGAGTTGTGCCGCGATCCGATCTCGCACTTCCGCCGGGTGGTGGAGTTTGCGGAGCTCGAGTGGGTTCCGGAATTCGAGCGGACGATTCGCGGCGTTGCGTTGCGAAGCGAGAATGAAAAGTGGCGGCGCGATTTCACGCCCGACCAACAGGCCATCCTCGAGAGCGTGCTGCGGAGTCATCTCGTGCGATATGGATACGAACCGCGGATGACCGGCGAGCCGGTCAAGGCAGACGTGACGCACGTGTGACGGTCGAACCAGACCGGACACGGCCGGACACGGCGGCAGGTCTCTTGCCTCCTCTCAGCGTTGCGGTTATGGTGCTTGTACGTCGTGAAATTGGTTCGTGGCGATTTAAGGCAACTTGCGGCCACGTTAAACATTCTGCTAAAGCGCCGGCCCGGTGCCTGTGCGCACCCGGGCTTTTTTGTCATCGGACGGTCACATGAGTGCTACTTCAGTGTCGCGGGTCTCGGCCCAACGGAACGACTCGGCGTACCTTCGCGAGCTCGCGCAGCGCGTGCTCGTGTTCGACGGCGCAATGGGGACGAACATCCAGCGGCACGCGCTCACCGCAGCCGACTTCGGGGGCGCGAAATACGAGGGCTGCAACGACTACCTGGTGCTCACGCGCCCGGACGTCGTGCGCGGCATCCACGAGTCATTTCTGGCGGTGGGCTGTGATGTCGTCGAGACGTGCACGTTTCAGAGCACGCCGCGGCGACTTCGCGAATGGGGGTTGGGCGACAAGGTGCACGAGCTCAACGTGCGCGCCGCCCAACTGGCGCGCGAGGCGTGCGACGCGGCAGGTAACGGGCGGCGGCGGTTCGTCGCGGGGTCGATCGGCCCAACGGGCATGCTGCCATCGAGCGACGACCCGACGTTGTCGGCGGTGACGTTCGCCGAGCTGGAGGAGGATTATTATCAACAAGCGAAGGCGCTGGTCGAGGGCGGCGTCGACCTGCTGCTGGTGGAGACGGCGCAGGACATTCTCGAGGTGAAAGCGGCGCTGGCGGGGTTCGAGCGCCTGTTCGCCGACATCGGACGGCGCGTTCCCGTGCAGGCGCAGGTGACGCTCGACACGAGCGGGCGCATGCTGCTCGGCACCGACATCGCGAGCGCGATGACGACGCTCGAATCGGTAGGCGTGGATGTGTTGGGCCTCAACTGCTCCACGGGGCCGGAGCACATGCGCGAGCCGATCCGGTGGCTGTCGGAGCATGCGACGCGGCCGGTGTCCTGCATCCCGAACGCGGGGCTGCCGCTCAACACCGGCACGGGCGACGCGGTGTATCCGCTGGAGCCCGGCGCGTTGGCGGCGGCGTTAGGCGAGTTCGTGCGCGACTTCGGCGTCCGGGTGGTGGGCGGGTGCTGCGGGACGACGCCGGCCCACCTCGACGCCGTGGTGCGCACGGTGCGCGGCCTGGATCGCGCGGGCGCGCGGCGCGCGGCGCCGCACGTGCCGCGGGTGTCGTCGGCGATGCGCGCGCTGACGCTGCACCAGGATCCGCCGCCGCTGCTCATCGGCGAGCGGGTGAACGCGCAAGGGTCGCGCAAGGTGAAGCAGCTGCTGCTGGCCGATGACTACGAGGGCATCGTCGGCGTGGCGCGGCAGCAGGTGGATTCCGGCGCGCACGTGCTCGACGTGTGCGTGGCGCTCACCGAGCGCGCGGATGAAGCGGAGCAGATGTCGCGCGTGGTGAAGCTGCTGTCGATGAGCGTGGAAACGCCGCTCATGATCGACTCCACGGAGGCCGACGTGATCGGGCGCGCCCTGGAGCACGTGCCGGGGCGGGCGATCGTGAACTCGATCAACATGGAGAACGGGCGCGCGCGCATCGATGCGGTGTTGCCGTTAGTCAAGCAGCACGGCGCGGCGGTGGTGGCGCTCACGATCGACGAGGCGGGGATGGCGAAGACGCGCGACCGCAAGCTCGCGATCGCGCGGCGCATCCACGACATCGCGGTGCACGAGTTCGGGTTGGCGAGCGAGGACCTGATCTTCGACGATCTGACGTTCACGCTGGCGACGGGTGAAGCGGAGTGGGTGGACAGCGCGGCGGAGACGATCGAGGGCATCCGGCTGATCAAGCGCGAGCTGCCGGGCGTGCTGACGTCGTTAGGCGTGAGCAACGTGAGCTTCGGCCTCGCGCCCGCGGCGCGGGCGATCCTCAACTCGGTGTTCCTGCACCATTGCGTCCAGGCGGGACTCGACATGGCGATCGTGAACCCGGCGCACATCCGGCCCTACGCCGAGCTCTCGCCTCACGAGCGGGAGCTGGCGGATGACCTGGTGTTCAACCGGCGGCCCGATGCCCTGCAGAAGTTCATCGAGTTCTCGGCCAGCGCGGAGCCGTCGGCCGGCGGCGCGGGCGCCGACGCATCGGCCGAGTCGGATCTGGCGGCGCTGGAGCCGGACGCGCGCATCCACTGGCAGATCCTCCACCGGAAGAAG